>NZ_CBCRZX010000026.1:0-69536 GCF_965137155.1 Stackebrandtia soli | reverse complement strand
GCCTGGTGGGGCGGCCCGGGACTTTTCGGCTTGGTGGGGCGGGCGTACGTGACCACGCCTTTCTGCGGTGACGGCAACGGAGACCCACCAAGCCGCGGAAGACGACCACGACCAGACCGCAAGCCCCCGGGTCGGTTTGTTCCTGCGAGTCGGTGGCCCGGTCCCCGGCTTGGTGGGTCTCGACCACCGACACAGCAGAGAGGTGCCTGTCCGTGCATCGCCCCACCAAGCCGAAGAATAGGCAGGTCAGGCGTTTGGGCGCCCTGAGTTCGACGAGTGCCCTCCGTGTTCCGCTTGGTTGGTTAAATTGCTCGCTTGGTTGGGCAAATTGCGAAAACACGCCTAATTCCGACATTTGCCCAACCAAGCGGAACTTTTAACCAACCAAGCGGAGAAACCGGACAAAGGCGAGGAGGGGTTCCGGTGGCGGCCCCACCNNCCNCNACCGGAACCCTTCAACGGGGGAGGGTCAGGTCAGAGTGTGTGTGCCGACGCGAGACGCCGGATCGGGCGACGTCCACGCCGACCGCGCCGACCCGACGACGACACGTCCGGTCGGTGCCGTTCGTGGGACAGGCGCTCCAGTTCGGCGTCACGCCGACTCGTGTCGAACAAATCGAGCGTCGGATACTGATCGTGCAGGTCACGAACGAGCGGCCGACACGGCCACTCCGTCCGACACTCCCGACACGTCTTCGCCCACCACAACGGCCTCACCGAGAGACGAGGACCGAACAACCACAACAACACCCGACGCAACACACTCCACCTCGGAACATGCACAGTCGAGTAATGAAACGGAACCGGCACCGGAGCCGACGGTAGGGGTGACCCCGCCACATCAACCTCGAACTCGGATCCAGACTGCGATTCCGCGCCGACTTCGCTTCGGTCCTGCCTTCGCGAACCAGCTCTACCTACGGTTCCCGGTTCGACGCGAGGCACGCCCGGAGGATCGACCAGAGGCTCGGTTCGCGCCCCGGTCGCGCCATTGCTTCGCGTATCGGTTCGACCCGCGGTTCCAACTCGCGTCCGGGAACCGACGACCGACGAAAAGTGGACAGAAGCTCGTCCGACCGCGCGAACCGCTTCCGGTCTGCGGTACGTGAACGGAAACGCCGACGAAGGTGCAACCTCGGGTCCCGAATCGGGTTTCGGAGGGGCCTCGGGTTCGGGTTCGACACCCCACCAGTCGAACGCGCCATCATCCGGCGGGCACCGATCGAGAATCCGACGAGCGAGATCACGCCAGTGATCACGATTGCGCCGCTCCACCGAATCGGATTCCGAACTCGCACCGGCCATCCAGCCAGTGCCGCGAGAACTTGCTGCGCCACTTGCGTTGGGCCGCAAGACGAGCGGCGGTGTCCGCTCGCGCTCCCGCCGCTCGGCCAGCGCCGCGTCGACACGATCGCGATGAGCGTTGAGCACACGCTCCCGCCAGCCCAACCGATCCCACTCCGTCCCCGACGGCGAGGGTTCGGGAAGCCGATACCGAGCCTGCCGGATCTTCCGCGCCGCATCGCGTTCGAGTTCACGCGCAAGACGTTCCCGATGGAGATCCCGCTCCGGTCCGGGTTCGGACCCATGTCGCTCGGCTCCATCGCCGACGCGATCGCCGGACACGAGGACGGGCGTCGAATCCGATTCGGGAACGGCTGCGGGCGTCCGCAACTCGGCTCCATCGCCGACGCGAGCACCGCGCACCGGTGCGGAGGTCGACCGTGCCGTGGGAATGGTTGCGGACATGGGGAATCCGCCTCCACCATCGACGCGATCCCGCCGCTCGGATATCGGATCAACGGGTGCGGGGTCGTAATCCACCGACCATACGAGCGTCGTCACGCCGACACCCCCGTTCGTCCGGCGCGGGGATGCCCGGCCGCTGGAGTCGGGTCGGGATCCGTTGGTGGAAAAGGATGGCCGCCATCGGTGAGGTACCCGGGAAGGTCTACGTCCGGCGCGGTGCTGTCGCCGTGGGGCCGTGCGGGGACGGGTCCACCGTCGGTGATCGAGGTGCGGACGGGTGTCGCGCGGTGGCGGTCCACGGTGGTGCGGGTCAGGAACCACGCGTTCGCGGGCTCGGACGCCCAGCCCCTCTGGGTGGGGTGCGCGAACAGGAGCGGGACGGCCGTGTCGATGCCGGTGACCGTCCCGACCGGGAACGCGACACCACCACCGGTGCCCAGGAGGTCGAGGACCGCTTTCCCTTCTCCCACATAGGTGATGGCGATGAGTCGATGTCCGAGTTTGAACAGGCCGAGCGACCGGACCGGATCGGCATCGACTCGTGTGGCACCCGCGTGGACGGCGCCACCGACCGACTGCGGGGCGTCGATCGTGGCTTCGTTGGGCGGCAGGGAAACGGCGGGCGTGAACCGACGCGAATCTCCGGCGTGAACCGCGCGCCGATCGGTCGGAGCGGTTGGGCAGTGTTGATCGTAAATGGGCATGACGATTGAACCCCCATAGAGGACGTGCTGGACGACCGTCGTGTCATCCCTAACGGACGGTCGATGGTGGTGGGTTGAGAGGGCACGCGCGTTGACGGGCTCGTCGCGTGTGTCCGTTGTGGTGGGTCGCGGCCAGGCAGGCTCCGCCACGTTGACGTGCGCGGGGAGGACGAACCGGGGTCGCGGGCGCTTGGCCCTCTCAACACCACCGGGGAGCCTCGCTTGTCCGCTGCGTGGACGCGCGAGGTCAAGACCGACCCGAGCCTTAAGCACTGTCGCGCAGGTGGGTCGGTATCACCGCAGGTCACACAGTCAGAGGAATCGAGACTCGTGGACGCGTGCGGTATGGGGTAGCCGGGTTGTCACCCGGCTGGCACAATGGGTGCAGCAGAGGGTCGGTTACCGTCCATGACGGGAACCTCCTTTCTTGTGAGACCGGAGCGGACAAGCTGTCCAGGCTGGAGGCCGCTCCGGTCGTTCTATGTCGCCACCTCCGACCTCCGTTCATGGAGGTAGGAAGTGGAACTCTTGTGAAGTGACGGCACCCGCGTTACGCAGTGTGACGGCCACTCCGAAACCGTAGCGCATGGTGTGTAGCCGATGTCAAGCACCACCGCCCACATCGGCACGAACTTTTTCACCCACGCGCCCACCGGTCCCTTCCAGACGGACGACCGACGTTGGCCCGGCCTCGGCGGCGCAGTGGTCACTTCAAATCAACGAGTGCCCTTCGAGCACGCCTTCTTGCCTGCCGGTGATTGCCCGTTTGGGGGCCGGGTGGCCCGAGAGTTACGGCTTGGTGGGGCGGGCGTACGCGACTGCGACGCGGACGCCGAACAGGAAGGGAGACCCACCAAGCCGGAAAAGGTGACCACCCAGGAGCTTCGAGGTTGGCCGGTTTCTTCCATTGAGTCGGTGGCCCGGTCCCCCGGCTTGGTGGGTCTCACCCACCGCCACCGCAGAAAGGCCCCAGTCCGTACACCGCCCCACCAAGCCGAAAGTCTGTGGGCACCTGGCAAACCGGACTCGGAAGCCTGTGGTGTGTCGCCGCACCAAGCCGAAGGGGAGGTTGGGTCAGGTAGGTGGTCCTCTTTGGGCTCGACCAGTGCCCGTCGGGCACGCCTTCCCTGCCCGACAGCGATTTCCGTTGAGGCCAGATGGCCCGAGAGTTACGGCTTGGTGGGGCGGGCGTACGGGACTGTGACGCGTGTGTTGGGCAGGAGGGGAGACCCACCAAGCCGCAGAAGGTGACCACCCAAGGGCTGCGATTCCTACTGCGAGTCAGTGGCCCGGTCCCCCGGCTTGGTGGGTCTCAGCCACCGTCCCCGCAGAAAGGCGCCAGTCCGCACATCGCCCCACCAAGCCGAAAGTCTGCGGCCACCCGGCGAAAACGGCCAGGACCGTCTGTCAGTGCGGGTCGTCGAGCCGAAAGTCTGTGGCCAGCAGGCAGAACCGGCCAGGACCATCTGTCAGTGGGGGCCGTCAAGCCGAAAGTCTGCGGCCACCAGGCAAAGACGGCCAGGACCGTCTGTCGGTGTCGCGCCGTCGAGTCGGAAGTCGTTGGCCACCCGGCAAAACCGGACGAAGCCGCCCGTCCCTACGCCGCGTGGTCGAGTCGAAGACTGCCGTCACCGAATGCGGTCGCTTGATCGTTGCCGACGGTCTAAGGCCATGCACCCCGACGTGGCTCACCACTGGCCATCGTGGGCGATCTTGAGTTCGGTCAGGACCACCGTGTGGTTCTGCCACAGATCAGTCATCGCCGAAGCGAACGACCCGGTGAACCCCGACGCGGTGAGTCGGCTCAAGGCATAGGGCTCGACGTCAACATCCCAGTCGCGCAGGCCAACCGTCTCGATATCTATCAGGCCGTCATCCGAGAGCCCGGCCGCGACAAGCGCATCGCGCTCCTCGCGAAACCGACGACGGCGAGCGTCCCAATGCGGTCCATCTTCGACCGTCTGCCCCGAAACCCGTTCCATCGCGGCGATCACCGTCGCCCGGCGCTTCGACATCAACTCCGTCAGGGCTCCGGAGAGTTGACCCGCCAGCGACCCGGCATCCCGGTAATCCTGAAAAGCGTTGCCCGAGAAGGCCATCGACACCGACCGTCGACCGCGAAGGCGGACGGCGAGGCGCCCGTCGCCCGAAACGGCCACTATGTCCATACCGTCCAACAACGGGCCGAGCCTGGCCATCAGTCGTCTTCCTCCCAGGCACAGCGCGTTTCCGAACAGAGCTGGTCAAATACCGAAAAGGACAATTCGACGGCTGGATCGGGAAATGCATCTTTCCGGATGAGAGCTTCGACGGCGGCATTCCACCCCAAGTCGCTCATCGATATGCCGAGCTGGCCGTCCTCACCTCGAGGTGGAATCAAGGCGTCATCCTCGAAGGTTGGCTGGGGGCCGATCCGGGGATCACCCGAGTCATCGATGTCAGCGATCTCGGAGAGGTGTCTGTCGTCGAAACCGCCGATGATGGCGCCACTGTTGTCTCGGAAGACGCCGGACACCGATACTCCCACCGGCGATTCGAAAGTGGATGAGGTTGTGAAGGTGATGTGGTCGGCGAGGTCCTCGCCATTCCGGTTTCGATCATTCTCATTCTGTTCCGGGAAATGAGCCTTGATGGCTGTCGCCGTGACCACCCCGAACTGGTACATCCGATTCTCGATCGGCCACCATTCAGTCTCGTCGACGCTTAGGTCCAAGCGAAGCTTGCCATCCGTCAGGGCCTCTGACACCCGTTCATTCGGCTCCAGAAGCAGACTTCCTCCTTCAGCATGACGCTGTCCCGGTGTCAGCGCGGTCGTTCCAACGGCGCCCTCAAACTGGCTCATGTCGATGTTGCCATCATCGAAACCAGCGATTGAGACCTTGACTCGGACATTGTGGGCGACCAGATCGCTGGTGTTCGCGATGACGACGCCATATGTAACCCAGATGTCGCCGTCAATCTCCGTGTGGCCAGTGAACCCCGAGTCGACGATCTCGATGCCTCCATCGGTCGGCGCCTCGACAGGCTCGTTCGGGAGCTGACTGCCCGGGGACTGTTCGGGACTCGGTGCGTCCACTTCGTCACTGAGCGCGAACAACACGACGCCGGCCGAGACAACGAGGCCAAGCACGGCCATGGCCACGGGAAACCACCGCAGGGAGCTCCGGGGCGCGTTCTCGGCGGGATCCTGGTCGCTCTCTTCAGGCAGCCGCTCAGTCATTTCCTGCCCTCCACAGCTTCTCCATGTTGTCCCAGTCGGTCTGATCCATCGCGTCGGCGGTCAGGCCGATGAACGTGGCGATGACGGAGAGATAGTCGGCGCTCTCCGTGAAGATATTCAGCGTCATGGAATGAAAGTCACGCCATTGTGGATAAAGCCGAGATGAGGATGCACCCAGTCCGGCGTACTGACCGGAGCTGTCTCCGAGTGCACTGCTACTGAACCCACTCTGGACATCCTCAGCTGCTTCCAGCCCGCCCGCGAGTGTTCCATAGTGATCGGCCGTTACGGACAAGTATGTCGCGAGGTCACGCAGGTCCCCCTCTTCGCCTTGAATCAGGTTCTTACTACTGGCGGTCGTCGTACCGAGGGCCTTGTCGCGGAACGCGGCCTGGAGAAGCTCGGTGCGTTCGGCGGCGGTCAGGCCCCCGTCACCCTTGCCGACCTGGTCGACGGCGGTGTCGTAAAGGGCCGGCCGTAGCGGCTGGAAGTACGCGTTTCGGACCGACGCGGGCGCCGATCGTCTGTGTGGTGTCCATCCCGAGGTCTCGTTCAGTTGGGACATGAAGTCCCCCAACCAACGCGCGGTCTCCCGCTCGACGCTCTCCACGGCGTTTTGGACGCGATCCGCGGCCTTCTTGAGGCTGTTGAGCACTTCGACGGCGGTGGCGCCCGAAATCTCCAAGGGCTTGTCGGAGTCGGATCCCTCGATGGCATCCACGATGGTCGGCCCGAGGCTGGCGACTCCACCCGCGATCGAAACACCCGCCATCCACGCGGTCATCGCCCCGAGAGACGCTCCCCCCGTTGGGACGGCGGTCAGTATCCCGGCGGTGATGGTGGCCGCTGCGGCGAAGACCGTGAACACGGTGCCGAGATCGATGTCGAAATCGGATTCGCCCTCGAAGGCGATGAAGGCCTGATCGAGGACTTTGACGGCGTCCTTATAGCCCGCTTCGTAAGCACTGCAAGCGATTCCGAGGCTCTCGTACAGGATCGCGATCAGGCCGGCCTGGCCCGCCAGGAACGTATCGAAGCGGCTCGCGTAGTTGATCTGGAAGGCCTCGGCCCCACTGCCTTCCCATCCGGCGAGCAACCTGTCAGAACCGCCCGTGAGGCTGTTCCAGTCCAGGGTCGCGTCATTCTCATCGTCAACCCCCGCGATGCTGACCTCGGGGAGGTTGCCGTCGACAGTCAATCGCATCTGATCAACCGCATACTCCACATTGAACATTGTGCGGAGGTTGGCCATCTGATCGAGCGGACCTGACAGGTTCTTGGAGCGCAACAGGTCGTCGAAGTACGTGTACTTCGCGGTGATCCAGGCCGTGGTATCCCAGACCTCCTTGTACGCCGCGCAATCGCTTGGGTAGTAGACGTGGGATCTGGACGCGTCGGGACCCACCTGATACGTCTCGACGATGGTTCCCCCGTCACCCCAGGAAACGGTGGCCTCGGCGAGTTCGTTGCCCTCGGCGGCGGCTTTGAGCTCCTGATACAGGGTCTGCGAGTCCTGGTAGGCCACGTGGTTGAACGCACCGGCCTCCAGGATCAGGCGCTCCGTTGCGACAAGGCGCAGTTGTTCCGCCATCTCGAGAAGGCCGCAATCCTCGAAACCACCGCCTCCGAGACCGTCTCCAATGTCCTCGGCCATGAGTACCCCTTGATCGATCAATCGATATGCATGGAAATTGGATGCTACCAATCCGTGACAACTCCACTTTGGTGCACCAGTGTAGAAGGGCCTGCCAGGCGTGTTGGGTGGCCCGGTCCCCCGGCTTGGTGGGTCTCAACCACCGTCCCCGCAGAAAGGCACCAGTCCATACACCGCCCCACCAAGCCGAAAGTCTGCGGCCAACAAGCGAAGGCGGCCCTGACCACCCAGCTCAAGCAGGGCGGGTGGCCGATCGGGGTCAGGACATGGAGACCGTCATGCCTCGGAGGATGGGGCCCCAGAGGAGCGCCGCGAAGTCCTCGAAGTCCGTGACGTCGTCGCCCGTCACGGACGCGACGATCGGGTTGATCGTGTCCTTCTCCTCCTCGGTTCCGGCGTAGCCCATGCGCGGGTCGAACGGGATGATCGCGCCGGTGTCGTCGCCGGGGACCGTCGCGGACTCGTCGGCGGGCGTTTCGGTGAGGAAGCCCGTCAGACCGGGGATCTCGATCGGCAGGTTGACGCGGGACGAGTCGTAGTCGTATCCGTTGCCGAAGTGGCGTTCCGGGCCGGGCGTGTTCGGTGCGGGCAGGCCCCGGCAGTCCGGGCCGTACGAGCTGAGCCACTCGGGTTCGTCGCCGGGCTGGTACTTGCCGTTGTCGCGAGTGATCTCCAGGGTGATGTGGAGGCGCCCGGTGGCGAAGGTGTCCTCGATACGCGGTTCGAGAGTCGTCAATCCTTCGAAGACGCACGGGTACTCGGGGGCGTATGCGGCGAGCAGTTCGATGACGGGCTGGGTGACCTCGCCGAACTGGATCAGGCGGCCCTGGTAGCGGTCGAGGAAGATCTTCGTCTCGTCACTGAAGTCATATGTGGACATCCACAGTGCCTTCAGTTCGGCCTCCTGGTCGACGATCGTCTCGTTGGTGACGGTGAGGTTCTCGAGAATCGCGATCAGATCGGGCAGCGCGCCCCGGTAGTTGTCGAGGACGGTCGCCAGCTTCTCCAGGTCGGCTTCGATCGTCGGCATCTCGGCGTTGAGCGCGCGCACGTATTCGCCGAGCGCGACCATCGTCTCGCCGAGTTCGTCGCCGCGTCCGTCGAGCGCCGTGGCGATGGAGGTCAGTGTGACGGCGAGTTTCTCGGGCGGGACGGCGCGCAGCAGCGGGAGGGCGCCGTCGAGGACTTCTTCGAGTTCGACGGCCTCGTCGGAGGCGTCGACGCGGATGACGGCGCCGGGCGCGATCGGGCGGGCCGAGTCGGTGGCGGGCGGGCGCAGTTCGACGTATTTCTCGCCGAAGACGGTCTTCGGGAGGAGGCGGGCGGTGACGTCGGCGGGGATCGTCGCGGCGTCGGCTGGGTCGAGCGCGAGGGTCAGGACGGCGCCTTCGCGGCTCTGTTCGACGGAGCGGACCTCACCGACGAGGACGCCGTGGAGTTTGACGTCGGCGTGTGTCGACATCTGTAGTCCGGCGGAGTCGGCGACGAGGGTGACGGGCACGATCGGGGTGAATAGTTTCGCGTACGACGCGACGCAGACGCCGACGAGCGCCGTCAGCACGACGATGAAGCCGAGCCCGGCGAGGCGTTCCACTGTGAAGGGTCGGGGGAGTCCGTTTCGCGCCATCTCAACCCACAATCCGAACGGTGGTCGTCGCGCCCCACACGGCAAGCGACACAAGGAAATCGACAATATTGACTGTCACGATAGCGGTGCGGACGGCACGTCCGACCGCTACGCCGACGCCGGCGGGGCCGCCGGAGGCGTAGTACCCGTAGAAGCAGTGGATTCCGATGACCATGATCGAGAAGGCCACGACCTTGCCGAAGGACCACCAGACGTCGCTGGCCACAAGGAACTGTCCGAAGTAGTGATCGTATGTTCCGGGCGATTGACCGAAGTAGAAGATCGCGACGCCGCGCGTGGCGACGTAGCTGGACAGCAGCGCCAGCACGTACAGCGGGACGATCGCGAGTAGACCGGCGACCATTCGCGTCGTGACGAGGTACGGGAGGGACCGGACGCCCATGACTTCGAGCGCGTCGACCTCCTCGTTGACGCGCATCGCGCCGAGCTGGGCCGTGAAGCCCGCTCCGACGGTCGCCGACAGGGCGATGCCGGCGACGAGCGGGGCGATCTCGCGGGTGTTGAAGTACGCGGAGATGAAGCCGGTGAACGCGGAGGTTCCGACCTGGTTGAGGGCCTGGTAGCCCTGGAGACCGACCTCGGTGCCGGTGAAGAACGTCAGGAACACGACGACGCCGATGGTGCCGCCGACGACGGTGAGTCCTCCGACGCCGAAGGAGACCTCGCCGAGGAGTCGCGCGATCTCGCGCCGGTACCGCACGGACGCCTTCGGCATCCACGCGATCGCCTTGAGGTAGAACAGCATCTGCGTTCCGAGAGCCGTCAACACGTCGTCACGACCCCTTCTGCGGAATGATCTGGAAGTACAGCGCGACCATCACGAAGTTCACGGCGAACAGCACCATGAACGACACCACGACGGAGGTGTTGACGGCCTGGCCGACGCCTTTCGGTCCGCCTTTGGCGTTCATGCCGAGGTAGCAGGCGATGAGCGCGGCGATGATCCCGAAGACGAAGGCCCGCGCCTGCGCGCTGACGAGGTCGGCGACCTGACCCAGCGCGGCGAAACTCGCGAGGTACGAGCCGGGCGTGCCGTCCTGCATGAAGACGTTGAACAGGTACCCACCGGCGATGCCCACACTGGACACGACGCCGTTGAGGAGGAAGCCGACGAGCGCGCCCGCGATGACGCGCGGGACGACGAGGCGCTGGACCGGATCCACGCCAAGGGTCTCCATCGCGTCGAGTTCTTCGCGGATCTTGCGGGAGCCGAGGTCGGCGCACATCGCGGAGCCGCCCGCGCCCGCGATGATCAGCGCCGTCACGATCGGACCTGCCTCGCGGACGACGGCGAGAACGCTCGCGGCGCCCGCGAAGGACTCCGCTCCGATCTGTTTGGACAGTGAGCCGAGTTGCAGCGCGATGACCGCTCCGAACGGGATCGCGACGAGGGCCGCGGGCAGGATCGACACGCTCGCGATGAACCACGCCTGCTTGACGAGTTCACTCCACTGAAAGGGGCGACGCGGCAACGCCTTCGCCGTCTTGGCGCAGAATCCGGCGAACTCGCCGACGGTCGCCAGGGCTCTCACGGGGCGGCCCCGGCGTGCGCGAGCGGGTCCTCGGCGTCCTTCTCCTCGGCCATGCCGATCGGTCCGTCCAGAGAGGCGTTGAGGAACTGCTTGACGACGGGTTCCTCGGATTCGAGGATCTCGGCGCGCGGCGCGAAGGCGATCAGCTCACCCTTGTAGAGCATGCCGATGTGGTCCGGCAGGGTCCGGGCGGTGTTGATGTCGTGCGTGACGATGAGGAAGGTCGCGCCGGTCTCGGCGTTCAGTTCGGCGATGAGCTTGCCGAGGAACGCCGTCCGCACCGGGTCGAGGCCGGAATCCGGTTCGTCGCAGAGGATCAGCTCCGGGTCCATGACGAGCGCCCGCGCGAGCCCCGCGCGTTTGCGCATGCCGCCGGAGATCTCGGACGGGAGTTTGTCCTCGTCGCCGCTCATCCCGACGAGTTCGAGGCGTTCGCCGACGATCCGGCGGATCTCCTTCTCGGTCTTCCTCGTGTGCTCCCGCAGCGGGAACGCGATGTTGTCGTACACCGTCATCGACCCGAACAGGGCGCCGTCCTGGAACAGGACGCCGCAGCGCTGCCGGATCGCGTAGAGGTCGCGCTCGTTCATGGCGGTCAGTTCCTGGCCGTCGATGTAGACGCGGCCGCGGTCGGGGCGCAGCAACCCGATGAGGGTCTTCAGGAACACGGACTTTCCGGTGCCCGATGGTCCCAACAGGACTGTTATGTCGCCGGCGGGGACGGTGAGGGAAACGTTCGACCACACCGTCTGATCGCCGAAGGACTTCGTCAAGTCCACGACTTCGGCTCCCACGCCCATGCGTGACCTTCCCGCCGGGCGCCGGTAGGGGCCGGGGGTGAGCAAAGAGGGGGCGTCCGGCTTGTGTGCAGAGCAGCCTAGCGAAGCGCGGTTTCCATCGAAACTGATCGGTAGATCACAGCTTGATAAATATCGGTTCCCGTGGCGCACCCTCGGCGACCATGCCGCCGTACGCGCCGTCGATCGACAGAACATCGCGCTTCCGGCGCGATCTCTTCGGCTTGGTGGGGCGGTGTACGGGGCCGCAACGCGAACCACCGGGCAGGAGGGGAGACCCACCAAGCCGGGAAACCCGGGCACAGTGGGTCGGGAGTGATTCGCTACGCCCGTGTGGTGGTCGTATTCTGCGGCTTGGTGGGTCTTCGTTTCCGTTGCCGCAGAATGGTTTCGACACGTCCACCGCCCCACCAAGCCGAAAGTCCGCGGCCACCCGACTGAGGCGAGGACGACAACGCCCGACGCACCTCCTGACCGCGACGACCCGCACGCCGCGGCGGAATCCACGTGATCTCACCAACGGACGAGACCACACACCGCCCCACTCGATCGCACTGGAGTGAATGGCCGACCGCATAACGCGACGAGAGGCGCGTCGTCTTAAATAGAGCATGTGATCGGCGCGCGACCACGCGTCGAACATGTCAACCCATGGCTTTCATGACCCTCCCCGATCGACCTGTACCGACAGTCGGCGGTAGCTGACGACCGACGGCTGAAGCCACAGAGGAGCTTCGATTGTCCAGCGCAGCCGAGGAGCTGTCGACGGCCGTGTCCGCGGCCGCGACGCGATCGCGTGACTTGACGGCGACGATCGTTGCCGCGAAATCCGCAGCCGAGTCCGCGGACGGCGCGTTCCAACTGTCCGGCGGCGACGACAAACTCGCCCTACTGGCGATCATCCAAGACGCACTCGATGAGGCGAGCCGACTACAGTCTCAAGTGGATTCCAAACTGTCCGAGGTGTCGGCTTGGACAACCCGACTCCACGCGGGGGCGTCAGGGCCGGCCCTCACGGGCGACGGAGGCGGGCCCTCCCCACCCACGCCACTCTCGGACCGGTGGGCACCACCGTTGCCAGACTTCAACCCAAAGCGGCCACATCGGGACGCGGAAGCCGAGATGCGGCGCATCGGTTGGCCGCCGAGCAACGCCGATCCGAACAAGACGAGCGCACGGGGCCATCTCTTCGATCGGAACGGACGGCGGATGACGGGCGAACCAATTCAGCCCCACCAGAAGGGGACGGCGCCACCGTGTGATGAGTTGAAGGAGCCCTGGCGATCAAGCGAGGACTATACGACAACCTGGCATGCGGAACGGGATGCTGCGATGATGATCCGTGAAGCCGTGAAGGAGGGGCACGCAGGGCCGTTTGCCTTGTACATGAACATCGCTCCATGTGGGCGTCGTACGCCAGACCCACCACACACTCCGGATCCGCGCCGGTGTGATGAGAACATCGCTCGGATCGTCCCGCGCGATGTCATCGTCTACGCGCACATCGTCTCCAAGAGAGACCCGATCCCCAGCCGATTGCGAATCGTGGGAACAGGAGAAGCGATCTCACAATGTTGAACAAACGAATCGACGCCAGCCCCGACGTGTTGGCTGACCTCTGGCTGCGGGAGGACACACTGTCGTCCAAGGAGCTGGCCCGGTACGCTCGCGAAACTCACGGACTCACACCACCTGACACACCGGTGGGAGCCGTATGGGACATCGGAGTCAGATTCCCGCCAGATGGCCCTGACGATGGCGTGCTGTATTGGCTCGGTCCTGATCCCGAAGAGCTTGACGGCGAGCGTTACGGGGAGTTGTAGCGACCGCCAGCGAGTCGGGAGACGGTCCTCCGAACCGCCGCTGTCGGCCCGCGCCGTCACGCCGGACCTCGCGCCTTCGACGAGCCGGCACCGACTCACCTCGCCCGATCCGCGACGACGAGGCACGCTCTAAGCTGACGGCCGGTTCACCCCTTCCCCCGAAAGGCGGTCGTCGATGCCACGTACGCTGCTGCGACACTGCGAGGAGTCCGGGCTGGCGGCGCTGTTGGGCGCCTACCATCGCGACAGCCTGCGATACGCGGCGGTGCGCGCGGCACGGCCCGCCCTCGGTCCTCGGTTGCGGGTGATCGTGGATCTGCTGTGCCTCAACGAGTCCGTGCCGACTACGGAAGCGCAAGCGGCCCTGGGCGGCTCGATGGAGGTCCTGGCGGACGCGGGCCTGTGCCGGAACGACGGTTCCGCAACGGTCGTCCCCGAGCACCGCCTCGTCGATCATTATGGACAGTTGTTGTTCGTGGGGCCGCCCGCCGGACAGATCGGCGGCTACTACGGCGCGGATTCGGTGGGGCTCGGTCGACAGCTGCTCGCCGCGCGCGGGAACTGCCTCGACCTGTTCGCGTCGACGGGCGCCCAATCGCTGCTCATGGCGCGCGGCGGCGGCGACGTCACCAGCGTCGAACTGACCTCCGATCTGCGACCGGTCGCCGCGCTCAACATCGCCATGCACGGACTTGACGACCGGGTGACGACGATCTGGGGCGACGCCACGACCGTGTCCCTTCCCGATCGTCCGTTTGACACGGTTTGCGTCAATGCCCCCTTGTTCCCCAACTTCGGCGTCGACGGGCTCGACACCGGCGCCAACGGCGGACGCCACGGCCACGACCTCCTCCAGGCCGTCCTTCCGCGCGTCCGCCTCAACACCGGCGGGCGGCTCCATTCGACGGCCACGATGGTCGGCGACGGCGACGGTCCACACACGACCTGGCTCGCCGACGCGGCCCGCCGCAACGGCTGGACTTTCGACGTCGTCGTCACCGGTGTCGGTCGGCTCGGCGAAGGCTCCGCGTTCGCGAAGGACCTGGTGACGACGCTGGCCGAGACCGCCGGTGCGACCACCGAGGACATGGCCGAAACCCTTGACCGGCAATGGAAGGAGTCGGGCGTCGACCGGGTGTTCTTCTGCCTGTTGACGGCGCGCCCCGCCGCGACGAGCGGAGTCACCGTCGTCTCGCGGTACGAACGCGGCAGCGGGTGGTGGCTGTGACGACGCGAGCGGTGCCGTCCGCCGAGCTCACCGACGACGAATGGTCGGGATTCATCGAGGCGACACCGTCGCGCTGGTTCACCCACGACCGCCACTGGTGCGAACGCGTCGACGGCCGCGAGGTCGAGGACGACGGTTTCGCGCTGGTGACCGACGGCGCGATCCGGGCGCTCGTGCCCGTGACCGCGATGGGGAACGTGGTCGTGAGCGGGCGCAACGAACCGTCGGGGCCGCTGCTGGCGGCCGACGTCGACGCCGCCGAACGGGAACACCTGTGGGCGTCGATCGACGCGGAACTGACGGCGATCGCCACGCGCCGTGGGGCGTCCGCGATCGGCCTGAAGTTCCCGGTGCTCACCGCGAGCGGACATCGGGGGCCGGACGATCCCGACGTCGGGGTGCTCACCGGGTGCGGTTACCAGCTCGACCGGCGGCTCTTCTACTGCATCGACCTCAATCATCCACTATCGACCTTGTGGGCCGGAGTCTCCTCGCGGACCCGCTCACAGCTGCGGGCGGCCGATCGGGCGTGCGAGCTCGCGCCCGTCGGAGTCGCGGAACTCCCCGCCTACCTGGACGTGTATCGGCGGCATGCGGAGGCGAAGGACAGCCCCGTACCGGTCACACTGGACGATATGCGGCACCTGCTGGGCGACGAGTCCGGAGTGTCCACTCTCGCGCTGCTCGGCCGGGAGGACGGCGAGGCGACCGGTTTCGCCCTGTCCCTCGGCGTCGGAGCGTCGGCCACCGTCTTCGCGTGGGGCCGCGCACCCGACCCGAAACCCTCCCAACTGTCCAAACTGCTCGTGTGGCGCTCGCTGGAACTCCTGCGCGAAAAGGGAATTCGTTGGGTGGAATACGGTGGCGCGATCCTCGGCGAGACCCCGTACGCGGGACTGACCGAGTTCTATCGACGGCTCGGCGGCGACACCCTGCCGTCCGCGTGGCTGTACCGACGCGTCACCGAGTGATCAGCGACGGTCCCTCGACTTCCGTCCTCCGCAACACGAACCAGCAGTTTCCCGCGACGGGCTCGAAGTCGTCGGTGAGCTCGCGGGCCGTGTCGCCCTCGTCGACGTGAACACTCTCGACCGTCCACTCTCCCGTCTCGGTGAAGACCTTCCGCCAGTGCGGCGCGGGCGCGGCGAGCTGAAGCTGGTACTCGTCGACGAGACGTTCGTCGCCACGGAACACCTCGACCCGCTCCAGGTCCATCCCGTCGGCCGGGTCGTGCCGGATCTTCGACCACACGACGCGCAACGGCAGGCCGTCCGGGCCGGGTGGCGTCTCCCATTCGCCACTGTCGCCGTCCGGCGCGGGCGAGGCGGTCGGCGTCCACGTGTCGATCAGCACGAGATAGACGCCGCCGGATACGACGCTCACGGCGGCGGCGTGCAGGTGTCGACGCAGCGCGGCCCAAGACGGGAGATACCGCAGAGTGTTCAGCCCCGCGAGCGCGAAGTCGTACTGACCGGGAGCGCAGAAGGAGTCCATGTCGGCGACCATGAGTCGACCGCGGCCGACGGATCGATCGACGGGTTGTCCGGCGAGTTCGTCGGCGAGCCAACGGATCGCGGGTTCGGAGGCGTCGATCCCGTCGAGGTCGATGCCAGCCGCGCGCAGGGGGCGGAGAAGTCGTCCGCCGCCGCAGCCGAACTCGACGCCGACGCCCGGCGACGCGGCCACGCGATCGGTGATGAACGCGAGTTCTCCCGCGTTGTCCCATTCGAAGACGAGTTCGCACAGGTCTGGCTGTTCGAAGAGTCGCCCGCCGACGGGGGCCGCGTGGCCCTCGGCGATGAGCGCGGCGGCCTCGGCGGTGGTGACCGCGTGCCGCTGGTCGTGGTTGATCGGACGCATTCGTCCACCATGGACGAGTGCGGTCGCCTCGGGCCAGGCGAGGTGCCGGTCGGCGTGGACGTAGATGTACGAACCGTCCTCTACTTCGAGGCAGCGGCGAGCGGCGAGCATCAGGCTTTCCCTTCGTCGAGGCACAGCACCTGTGCCCATTGGGCCACAATCGATTCATCGCCCAGGTCGGCCCGGCGTCCCGCGCGCGCGGCGCCGTATCGCTCCATATCGGATGACGTCAGCGCGGCGAGCGCGTCGGCGCAGCGGCAGGCGTAGTCGGCGGTCCAGCTGTCCCCGTCGATGACGAGTCCCGCGTTACCGACGAGTTCGGGCAGGGCGCCCCGGTCGCTGACGACGGGCAGCAGGCCTCGGCGCAGTGCCTCGATGACGGTGGTCGCGCCCGTCTCCTCGGTGTAGTCGGGGTGCAGGAGTATGTCGAAGCCGTCGAGGAACGCGGCCATCTCCGCGACGGGGCGGGGCGCGGTGAAGCGTGTCCAGGGACTCGCGGCGGCGACGTCCGCGAACCGTCCACGATCGACCCAGCCGCCGCTGCCGTCGGGATGGATGACGCGGCAGTGATCGTCCTGGTAGAGGCTCGGGTGCGCCGAGACGGTGACGTCCAGGTCCGTCAGGCGCGCGATCGCGATGACGGCGGCGAGGGCCTTGCGGGGGTGCGAGGTGTGAACGACGCGAGTCGGAACGGTCGCGGGGCGGTCGCGCCAGGGCACGTGCGCGGCGAGGTTGTGGACGACGACGGAGGAGTGCGGGTCGAGACCGAGGCGTTCGCCCCAGTCGTCGCGGTGCCAGCGGGAAGCGAAGACCGTCGCGTCGTAGCGCGGCAACGCGGAACGGACGTGCGACGCGACGGTCGCGAGGTCGGAGCGGAAGATGGCCCGCAGGTCGTTGGCGGAGTCCTCCGTCAGGAGGACGTGCCGGGCGCTGGGCAGGGCCACGTCGGGCACGGTCGTGGCGTAGTCGCGAAGCCAGAGGACGGTCAGGTCGTCGCCGTCGGGCAGTCGCGGGAGCGCGGAGACCGGTTCGATCGCCACTCTCGGAACGCGTGTACCGGCGGCGGACAGTCCATAGTAGGTGACGATGGCGCCTCGGTCGGCGAATGCGCGGGCGATGTTGAGCGCCACCACTTCCGAGCCGGGCAACGGCGCCGAGAACGGGTCGCCCGCCGCCAGCGCGATGCTGCCGCGATTGACGATGGCGAGGCGGGAGCGCGTCACGGCGATTCCCCGGCGGCCAGTCGCGCGACCCGCGCCACGAACACTCCACCTTCGACGGTTCCCGCCGCGATGACGTCGCCGCGAATCGCGACCGATTGGACGGCCTTCGGCAGCGGCACGGTCACCCGGTCGCCGGAGGCGACGTCCCACACGACGACGCGGCCGTCCGCTCCCCCGGACACGACGGTCAACCGGTCGCCTCGGCGCTCGGCCGCCACCGAGGTGACCCGACCATCATGGCTCTCCGATGTGTCCATACGGCGACGGCTCGCGATGTCCCACAGGCAGATCAGACCGTCGAACCCGCAGGACACGAGCGGCCCGTCGACCGGCAGGCTGAGGCCCGACACCGCGTCGGTGTGCCCGTCGAGTTCGGCGATCGCCTCCCCGTGCTCGTCCCACAGCCACAGGCCGCCGTCATAGCCGCCGGAGACACAGAGCCCGTCGACGGGATCGACGGCGGCGGAGGCGATCCAGTCGGTGTGCCGGGCGACCGTCGCGACCGGAAGTCCGCTGTGGAGGTCCCAGACGCGCAACCCGCCGCCGAAGCCGCCCGCCGCGACGCGGGTGTCGCGGCGACCCACGGCGACGCAGGTCGCGATCGTGTCATCGGCGGCCAGCGTCATCGTCGCGACACCCGCCCGGTGGTCCCACACCCGCACGGTCGCGTCGGCGCCCGCGGAGACCACGAGCGACGGCGAGTGGGCTCCGGTGGCGAGCGCCAACACCGGCTCCGTGTGACCGGTGAGAACGGTCGGTGGTCCGCCCGCGCACGACCGCACGAGCAGGTCGTGACCGGTGGCGGCGTAGACGACGGGATCGGCGTCGGCGATCAGTGCGATGGCGGTCGTGTCGGGCGGGTCGATGAGCGGGGTGGCTTGATCGGGTTCGCCGCGCCAGGTGCGAACGGTCTGGTCGAAACCGGCGGACACGACGGTCGGCCGTCCGTCGAGGTCGACGACCGCGACCCCGGTGACGCAGCTGTCGTGACCGCGATACCGCCGGACCGGAAGCCCCGCGACGGGGTCCCACGACATGACGGTGCCGTCGTCGGATCCGCTGACGAGGAGGTCGCCCTCGGGGCGGTGAATCACGGTGAGGGCGCGCACCCAGTCGGTGTGGCCGCGCAGCACGGCCTTCTCCCCCCAGGTATCGGTGCGCCACAGGCGAATCGTCCCGTCGAAGGCGGCGGTGGCCAGGATTTGTCGGCCGCCTGCTCGGCAGAACGCGAGCGCCGAGACCCCGGCCCGATGTCCTTTCAGGACTGCGATCAGGTCGCCGGTGAGGACGTCGACGACGCGGACGGTCTGATCGTCACTGCCGCTGGCGACGACGCTTCGCCCGTCGACCTCGGCCAACACCGCGCACCACACCCAGTCCTCATGGCCGCGCAGAGTCGCGAGCTCACCGGTCGTCCTCGCGTCGAAGAGCCGCACCGTGTTGTCGGCGGCGCCGGTGACGACGACGGGGCGCCCGGCGAGTCGTCCCATGTCGACGCTCCATAGGCCACGGTCGTGGCCGCGATAGACCCGTTCGGTCGCGCCGGTGCGCGGATCCCACAGGTGCGCAGTCCGGTCGAAGCCCGCACTGAGGACCAATCGTCGGCCGTCTAGCTCGGTGAACACGGCCGCGCTGACCACTCCGTCGTGACCGGTGTACCGCGCCGACACGTTGTGCGCCAACGCGTCCCAAACGACGGCCGTGCCGTCCTCGCTGGTGGTGACCAGGTGCGGACGGCCGTTCAGCGACCCCGCCGCGACGCTCCACACCCAGTCGTCGTGCCCGTTGAGGACCGTGGACGCGTCCGGGGGCAGTCGGAGCGCGAGCAGCGGATCCCAGGCGCCGTCGGAGGAGTCCGCGCGATCGTGCCCGGCGTCCAGGGTCCGGATGGCGGCCCGTCGTTCCGAGACGGACGCGGGAAGCGCGCTCAGGCCGAGGATCGCCTCGGCCCGTTCACGCGCGCGCCCCGCGAGGTGGGGCGAGGCGGCGATGGCACGAACGAGACGGGCGGCGTCGGCGCGATCGACGGTGGCGTCGTCGAGGAACTCGTCGAGACGCCCCGCCGCGGCGGCGTGGGTCGGTAGGTGTTTGTCGATGTACGCGCGAGCCACGGGGCCCGCCGCGTCGCGCGCGGCGGCGAGCGCGGTCGCGATGCGGTGGTGCACGAAGCCGTCATCGCCGACCACGGTCGACCTCCCGTAGGTGCTCGACGAAACAGTGATGCGCCAGGCGAAACAGCGTGGGGGAAATGGACTGTTCTATGTAGTGGGACGCGTGCCGCAGCGTGATGGAGACGTCGTGGTCGTCGTGGCGGACGCCCGAGAGGGCGGTCGCCAGGATCGGCCACAGGGGCGGCGGCAGGCCCGGCCCCTCCGCCCAGGCCAGCGCCGCGAGCATCGCTCGGACGCGTCGACGCTCGGCCGGAGCGATCAGGGCGAGGTCGGCGTCGATGAGACCGCCGATCGTGTCGGGCAGTTCGGCGACGGCGTCCCGCGCCGCGGAGGCGGGGTGGCGCCGGAGCGCGGCGGCGAGCGCGCGGCCGACGAGGAATCCGCCCTCGGCGCGATGCGCGCACAGCTGGGCGAGGAGCGTCGTCGACGCGCCGTACGGTCCTTCGAAACCACCGAGGACCTCGGCGAGATGCCGGCTCAGGTCGCGATGGTTGCCGCTGACGGTGTTGGGCGCGTTGAGATCGACTGTGAGTCGCGGTCGCAGCAGACGTCGCGTCTGCACACAATGGTCCGTCGCCACGATGAGACGGGCTCCCTCGTCGGCGAGCCTGGCCAGCACGTAGCCGGTGGCGAGCCGATCGCCCTGCGCGGCCTCGTCCAGGCCGTCGATGACGATCGCCGGGCCGAGTGCCGCCGTGGCTCGCCTGATGACGTCGGACGCGAGCGTCGGCTCGGTGCCGCCGAGAGCCGTGGTGACCGCGGCACGGGTGTCCTCGGCGGTACGGCCGCGCGCGTCGATGACAGCGGCGATCGGGGTGGGCGGGTCGATCGTGAACCGCCGCAACAGCGCCGACCTGCCGCTGCCGGGCCTCCCGACGAGCAGGGCGACACCGGCGGTGTCGGCGGCAAGCCACCCGGCCAGGTCTGCGAGCGGACCATCACGACCCACAAAGGACTTGTCTGGATTCCGGGCGGTGCCACCGATGGTCATGCCGTGCGGTCTTCCGTTGCGGGAGCGCGTTCCTCGGCCTCGATTCGGCGAGCAAAGTCGGCGGACAGGCGATTCAGCGCCCGCGCGTGAACCAGGTAGGCGACGAGCAGACCGGCGCCGCTGACGATGAAGACCTCGCGCAGTCCGAGCCAGTCGCCGAGGAAACCGCCGAGGAGGAACCCGATCGGAGCCATCCCGGCGCCCATGAGGCGGAAGACCGAGCCGACCCGACCGAGTAGTTCGTCCGGGACGAGCGTCTGACGGATGCTCGTGCTGACGGAACCCCACGCGATCAACGGAATGCCCTGCAGGAAGAACGCGGCACCGATGGTCCACGGCGACGAGGACACGGCGGGCGGAAGCATCAGCAGGCTGTAGCTGACGACAGTGAACGCGAGTACCCGGCCGGGGCCGAGCAGGGTCGTCATCCGGCCGGACGCGAGACCGCCGACGACGGCGCCGACCGAGGTCGCGGCGAAGAACAAGCCGAACGCGACGCTGCCGAGCCCCAGGGTCTCGGACACGTACAGGACCAGGATCGCCTCAGGCATCCAGCCGAACAGGTTCCACGCGGCGACGACCATCGTGATCGCGCGCAGGTCCTTGTTGCGCCACAACCAGGACAGCCCGTACCCGGCGTCACGCCAGAAACCGGTACCGGTCACGGGCGCGTGTTCCTCCGACGCGGTATCGGCTCCGGTGTCGACGGCGTTCGACCGCTTCGACCAGGCGAACCGCAGAATCAGGAGCGAGGCGATCCCGAACGCGACGGCGTCGACGGCGAACGGAAGGGCCGCGGCGGAGGCGAACAACAGTCCACCGACGGTGGGGCCGATGACGCCGTTGCCGACCTCCGCGGCGGTCGCGAGGTGGCCGTTGGCGCGCGGTAGGTCCTTCGTCGGCACGATCGACGGCACGTACGCCGACGCGGCGATATCGAACAGCAGCTCACCGGTGCCGAGCAGGACGGCGATGACGAAGAGATGGAGAAGATTCAGGCCCCCGCTCCAGGTCAGGTAGACGAGCAGGAACAGCAGCGCGACGCGCGCGAAGTCGACGGCGACCATGAGTCGGCCGCGGTCGAGCCGGTCGACGAGGACGCCGGCGGGCAGCGACAGCACCAGGTTCGGGATCATCACGGCCGCGCCGAGAGCGGCGATGAGGCGCGGGTCGGACGTCAAGGTCGCGCCGAGCAGCGGGAACGCCACGGCGTAGATGCCGTCGCCGACGTTCGAGATCGCCGAGGCGGTCAGCAACCGTCGCCAGGGCGTCAGAAATCGCGCGATCACGGGGCGGGCTCCACCCGGGTCGAAGCGGACAACACCTTAGACAGTCCTTTCAAGACTTCGATGACGATGGCTACCTCGGTCGGATTCTCCGCGTCGGCGCGCCACTCGACGAGATCGGCCCCGATCACCGGGAACTCGTCTCCGATACGGGAAATGTTGTCGCACAAGCTTTCCGGCGTGACGACCAGGCCGTCCGGAACGGGTTCGGGAAAGCTGACGCCGCCGAACAACTTCGGATCGAGGTAGTCCAGGTCGATGCTGATGTACGCGCTGGACACCGGTCCGACCGGGGACGGTGGAAGCGGCGGGTTCGCCTCACGGCACCCGTATCGCGTGACGGGCACGCCCAGACGGCGGGCGGCGTGGTCGAACACCGAGAAGTTCGAAATGCTCGGACTCGGGTGGGCGTCGTGATGGGCGTCGAAGTGATGCACCAACGGCCGGTCGTAGTAGCCGCATACGGCGCGCAGGACCGAGAAGCTCAAGCGGTGGTCACCACCGAGGACGAGGGGACGTTCCCCGTCGGCCAGGGCGGCGGACACGACAGCGGTCAGCGCGACGGGGACGAGTTCACCGAGACGTCGGTTCACCACGACGGGTGCCGCGAGGCCGGGCACCTCGGGCAGGAGTTCCCGCCACACGTGGGCGTTGTGACCGGTGCCGGGCTTGCGCGAGGAGGCGTCCCAATCGCACACGATGGGCCGGACGCGCGTCGGCTCAACGGTCGACGACAGCGAAATCACCCCTCGCGTATCGCGTCGGGAAATCGACGAACACCTTGGTGCGATTCTTGTTCGTATTGCACGCCACCACATCCGGCGCGGTGAGCGATCCGGTCTCGACATACGCGTTAGACCGGCAACCGCCACCACAGAACTGTCCAGCCACACAGGACGTCACGTTCTCGCAATTGGTGTAACGGAAACCGTTGAAGAACGCGCTGTCGTACCACGCCTCCGACAATGTGGAAATACGCGCGTCGGGCCCCTGGAAATCGGGGTTCTCACGACTCGTCATCGTCGGGCAGGACGCGATCTCGCCATCGGCGGTTATGTAGACGAAGGAGTACGCGACACCGCATTCCGGTTCGAAGTCCGACAACGCCGGGGATTCGCAGACCCGACCGGCGCGGACATTGCCGGACAGGTAGGGCGTGAGGAACTGCCAGAAGCGGCGAGCGGTCAAACCGTTGTCGCACGCGAGCGCTCCACCGGTGGCGACCACTCGATCCACGTTCAGCATGGCCTTCGGGTAGCGGCCCGCCATGTACTCGATCGTCTCGCCGAGCGAGTCGACATTGTCGGCGTGTGCCATGAGCGACAGCCGAACCGGCACCGAGGCCTCGGTGAGCAGGTCGAGCCCGCGCAGGGTCCGACGCAGCGCGCCGCGATGTCCTCGGGCGGCGTCGTGCACCTCCTCCACATGGGAGTCGAGTGAGACCTGAACGGCGGATACGTGGCGGTCCTGGAAGAAGCGAACGTCATCGGCCGTGATCGTCGTGCCGTTGGTGTGGATCGTGATGTCCATGCCGGCGGCCCACGCTATGTCGACATAGCTCCGCCACTCTCGATCGAGCAGCAGTTCGCCCCCGGTGAAGTCGATCGTGACGACGCCCATCGCGTCGGCCTGCTCCACAAGTGAGCGAATCAGGTCACTGCTCATGGCCTGCTTCCGGCCCGGACCGGACATCGAATAGCAGTAGCTGCAACTCAGGTTGCAGCGCAACGACACCTCGATCTGGACGCGGCGAAGGTGCGGACCGGGTCGGGTCTTTCGGAACACCACGTCCGGGGCGAGCCAACCACCCGACTCCAACGCGGCGGTGGCCTCGGGATATTCGCGACGCGCGAGTTCGTCGCCCTCGCGGAGCCGCCCCAACAGCGCTCCGACCGCCCCCGAGACGACTCGGGGCTTGCGTCCCGCTCCGGCCAGGTAGGTGCGGCCACCGTCTGAATCCCAGACGACCCGATCGACCATGGTGATGCTCCTTGCGATCGAAGAAGAACGGTCACGGGGCGGGTCCCCGACAATGCTCAGTCGGGAGACCCGCCCCGTGTGGTTGTCACGTCTTGGAAGGGCAACGGCTCGCGAAAACCTCGAAGGTCAGGTCCTCATCGGTGCCGTCCGCGCTGTGCTCAGCGGGGGCCTCGGATGCGGCGATCTCGGTGGCGAGAGCGGCGTCATCCACAATGGTGTCCTTGATGTCATCGGACATGCAAACCTCATTTCCTCGGCAGTGACTCGATTGGCCGCCCAGCGCGAAAGACCACGCGTCGGCGACGAAATCTCACTAGAGTAGTGGGGGGCGTCACAGTGCCACGGACACTAACACGACGACCGACCCACATCAATAGCTCCACGCATTTCGATATCGAAAAAGTCGGAACGTATTCGAATGGTTCCGAAAAGCGATCCCGAGAATCGAATCCCTGGCCATTCCACTATCGAATAACATCGACCGTTCAGCCGAAGACGAACCCGCTAAACACGTGAAGTCCTCACATATCTTTATGTCCCAGGGATTGTCGCAATGCCCCACAGGAAGATATCCATTGTGGTGTCCTATGTATTGGGAGGCGCCGATCTGCTTCGTCGTCGGCGCAGGCGATCCGGCGCCGCCGAGGCGTTCATTCCGGGACGGCGGTCAGGAAGCGGTCGATCGCGTCGACCCGGTCCGCGGACTCGATGTCCAACTCTCGCAGCAGAGCCCGGATCCGCGCGGCGACGTGGCGCGCCGCCGGGATGTCGTCGGCGGCGAGATGGGTGAGCCCGAGTTCGAGGAGACACCGCAGTTCCGCAGGGCGTCCTTCGATCTCCCTCGCCAACTCGATCGCCTCGCCGATCAGGGCCACGGACTCCGTCAGTCGGCCCATCCGCCGGGCCATCAGACCGCGAACCAGTCGAAGCTCCAGTGTTGTGGCTCTTGACGGCCGTGGGCGGTCCGCAGCCGCCAACGCGAGGACGGCCGACACTCCGTCGAAGTCACCGAGCTCGGCCAGGGCGCGGGTCTGCATTATCAACGCCCGGGGGCTGCACGGCATGCCGGAACGTTCACTGACCGCGTTCGCCGCGAGGGCCTCGGACAGGCCGGCCTCGACGTCGCCGAGCCGGATCAGTTGTTCGGCACGGGATGTCAACACCATCTCCTCGAAACGTTCCGCGCGTGCCCGCCTCGACTCCTCGAGAATGGCGTCATAAAGGACGAGTGCCTCGTCGTACCGCCGCATCTCCATCGCGAGTTGACCGCGACCGTATCGATGACTCAGCTCGGCGGAAGCGTCCGCCACGGGCATTCGCATCCACTCCTGCTCATACAGCTCCATGGCCCCGGCGAAACGGCCGAGCACCCGCCGGACGGTCGCGAGGTTACTGCCGCGTGCGAGGGACCGACGTCGATCACCAGCCTCGACCGCGATCCTCAGGGACTCCAGAATCATGGCCTCAGCGTCCACATAGTCGCTATTGGCGTACAGGATGAGGCCGAGCGTCGCACCCGCGTTGCCGATGTGCTCGGTGTCGTCGATGCGTGTGGCGAGTTCCATGGACCGACGCGCAAAGGGAATCGCGTCGGCCTCCCGCCGATCGGCCCAATAGGACGTCGCCAGTCCTTTGAGCATCATCACCTGCGCGAACTCATCGCCATGGACTTGAGCCCGACGCAGCGCGACCTCGATCCGCTGACGGATCTCACTCGGCGCGCAGCCGACGTTGAGGAGTTGCTGCAAGGCGACGACCGCCTGCCAACCCTTCGGATGATCGCCGGTCGCGTCGGCGACGGCGAGCAGATTGCGGTAGTCCCCGACAGTGAAGCGACCAGTCTGGGAATGAAGCCATTCGATCAGGGGCTCGGCGATCCACTCGACGTCGATCCCCGCCTGGTGCGCGCGAACGGCGACGTACTCGCCGATCAGGTCGTGGAAGCGATAGCGGTCGCCCCGGTGCCGCTCCAGCAGGTGGGCGGTCTCCAATCGGTCCAACAGGACCCGGGTGTCGTCCTCGGTGGATATGGCGATCGCCAGGTCGCGTTCGAAGTCCTCCCCCGGAATCTGGCTGAGCCGCATGATGAGACGCCGAGCGGGCGCGTCCAAAGCGGACAGAGAGAGCTCGAAGGTCGCGGCGACGGCCGCGCGGAAGTCGCTGTCGGCGGAGAGTTCGTCGAGTCGGTTGCCGTCGCGTAGTTGCACCACGAAGTCCGCCGCGCCGTCGCCTCGGGCGAGGATGTGCGCGGCGGCGATCCGCAGCGCCAAGGGCAGATCCGCGCACTGTTCGGCGAGCTCGTCGGCGGCCGCGTCATCGATCGCGTCCGACAGTAGTCCCTTGAGGAGCTTGACGGACTCCTCGCGCCGGAACGAGTCGATCGCGATCGGCGTCGCGCCGTTCACCGCCACCAGCCCGAGCATCCGATTGCGGCTCGTGGCGAGGACGACACTGTCGCCCCCACCGGGGAGCAGCGGACGGAGCTGGTCGACGTCGCGGGCGTTGTCGAGCAGGATCAGCATCCTCCGGTTCGCCAGCCGGGACCGGTACAGCGCGGCGGCGGAGTCCACGTCGTCGGGAACGGCCGCCGAGGTGACTCCAAGCCCGCCGAGCAGTTGAGCCAGCGCCACCATCGGGCTCAACGGCTCACCACGGTCGAAACCGCGAAGGTTGAGATACAGCTGACCGTCGGGGAAACGGTCGCTGTTGCGGTGCCCCCACCGCAGCGTCAACGCGGTCTTCCCCGCGCCACCGGGGCCCGCGACCACCGCCAGGCGCGCCGCGTCCGGGTCCTCCGCGAGCAGTCCATCCAGCATGGACAACTCGCGTTCACGACCCGTGAACCGCACCGTGTCCAGCGGCAACTGGGCGGGAACCATGGACTGTGGGGCGGGTGCGACCGGAACGACGGGGGCCGCGGGCACCTCCGAACGCAGGATCGACACGTGCAGACTCTTAAGGTCGTCGTTCGGATCGATGCCGATGTCGTCACCGAGCCTCGCGCGAAAGCTCTCGTAGGCGTCGAGCGCCTCGGCTGTCCGGCCCGCGTGATGCAACGCCCGCATCAGCTGACCGCACAGGCGCTGGCGATACGGGTGCCGCTGCAACAACTGACGCGACTCCCCGACGACGTCGCGGTGGGCACCGAGGTCGAGATCCAGGTCGATGCGATCCTCGATCGCCGCCAAGCGAGACTCGTCGAGACGATCCGCCGCCGATCGCAGCATTCCGCCGTCCAGGCCCGACAACGCGTCACCCCGCCACAGCCCGAGAGCCTCCGCGAGGGAAGCTCGCGCGGCCGCGGCATCTCCGTCGCGCGCCTGGGTCCTGCCGAGCGTCACGAGCTCCGCGAAACGTACGGCGTCGAGACGATGACGAGTCAGATCGAGACGGTAGCCGGCGGCCGTGACATGCAGGTCCGCGCCGGCGTCCCCCAACTCACGTCGCAGCATGCCCGCGAGGTTGCGCAGTTGGCGATCGGCCGTGTCCGGCGGGGAATGCTCCCACAGCGCGTCGATCAGGCGTAGGCGCGGAATCACGCTGCCGGGCTCGATCAGCAACGCCGCCAACAGTTTCGGCCGCTGACGACCCGCGAGATCCACCATGGACGTCTCGTCACGGACTTCAATGGGGCCGAGAATACGAAAGTCCACACGTCACCATCCCTCATGATCGACGTGGTGTGGCCTCCCTGAACACTATCCGCACCAACGCCGACGACCAACGTCCAATCGGTACGGGGTTCTGGAAACGGTTCACGCACCACACCCCTGACACGGGGCCGTAACTCGGTCCCCGCGAGAGCCGCGAATTCGCCGCCCTCTTGCTCATCCACCCACACAATAGAACCCTTCCGCACCCCACGCCAAGAGCAGACCGTCTAAAGAGACCGAACACTTTGGCCGCCCGCTTCTCGGGGTTTCTCCAAGACGCGACCGACCGCAGAGGTCACCTTCTGCGGCTTGGTGGGTCTCCCTTCCCGCCAACAGCAGAAAAGGCCGGCCCCGCACACCGCCCCACCAAGCCGAAAACTCTCCGACCACCCGGCTACGTCGGACTACTCCGGTACCGGCAAGGCGGAACTCTCCGGCCACCCGGCTTCCCCGGGCCGTCGCGTACGCCCAGTCCCATCTCCGTTCCCGACCACCCGACCAGGTCGGCTTGGTGGGGCGGTGAACGTGGCGAAACCGCTCTGCGGTGGCGTTAACGGAGACCCACCAAGCCGGGAAACGCAACCGACCGCAGAGGTCACCTTCTAGCACTGCCGCCCACAAAACGCGACCGACCGCAGAGGTCACCTTCTGCGGCTTGGTGGGTCTCCCTTCCCGCCAACAGCAGAAAAGGCCCGCCCCGCACACCGCCCCACCAAGCCGAAAACTCTCCGGCCACGCAGCCCTACAGGGCCTCTTCGGTATCCACGTCGGAACTCTCCGGCCACCCGGCTACGGGATCGTTCGGTGGTCGGCAGGCGCGGCGACGGGGGTGGGCCAGACCGGCCCGGACTTGTCGGGGTACGGCGAGGGTCGTAGGCGAATACGTCGGCAGACTGACGTCGGGACGGTCCCCGTCGGGATAGCCTCCCCAGCATGACCGGCTGGAACGACCGCACGCTGTGGATCGACGCGGGCATCGCCGTGATCCTCGGGGTCGCGACGGCGGTGACGACGATCCCGGCCGTCGACGGTGACGGTGGGGAAGCCGCCATGGGGCCACTCGGCTTCGCGATCGTCGCCGCGACGGCACTGTGCCTGACGTTCCGCCGCAGGTACCCGATCGGGACGGTCGCGGCCGTCGTCGCGGGGACGACCGCGTACACACTGCTCGGCTATCCGTATGGACCGATCTTCATCCTCCTCGCCGCCGCGATGGGCACGCTCGCGGCGTATCGCGGCACGCGAACGGCGGTGACGACATGCGCGGTCCTCATCGTCGCGAGCGTCCCGTACTCACTGATCGCGGATTCCGACGACGACTCCCCCGTCGTCAACGTCGTCATCAGCGTCGTGTGGATCGTCCTGTCGACGATGGCGGGCATGGCCTTTCGACAGGCGCGGATGGCGCGGTTGCGGGCGAAGGACGCCGAACGTCACCGCGTCCAAGCCCAGGAACGGCTCGACATGGCGCGGGAGGTGCACGACGTCGTCGGGCACAGTCTCGCCGTCATCAACCTGCACGCCGGGGTCATCCAGCACGTCCTCAATAGAGACAATGTGGAGGTACCGGAACCGGTGCGGTCGAGCCTGGCCGCCATCCGCGAGTCCGGGTCCGACGCGTTGCGGGACCTCCGCGCGACGCTCGCGCCCCCGACGTCGACGGCGCCCGTCACGCGAGGCGTCGCCGATCTGCGCGCGCTCGTCGACAACGCGGCGGCCGAGGGCCTGCGGGTGCGGGTCCAGGTCGACGGCGACGCCCGACGCCTGCCGCCATCGGTGGACACCGCGGTCTACCGGATCGCGCAGGAGGCCCTGACGAACGTCCTCAAACACGCCGACGCGTCCGGGGCGCGCATCGAGATCGCGTATCTACCGGACGTCGTGACGATCGCGATCACCGACAACGGTCGCGGTGGAAACGGAGCCCCGGGGACCGGCCTCACCGGAATGCGGCAACGCGCCGAGAGTCTCGGAGGCGTCTTCGAGGCAGGCCCCGGCGAGACGGGCGGCTTCACCGTCCGAGCCCGCCTGCCGTATGCGACGGTGGCCCCGTGACGATTCGCGTGGTGATCGCCGACGATCAGTCCCTGATCCGGCTTGGCCTCTCCGTGTTGGCGTCGGGTGAGGAGGACATCGAGATCGTGGGCGAGGCCGACAACGGCCGCGAGGCCCTCGACCAGGTTCGGCGGCTGCGGCCCGACGTCCTGTTGCTGGACATTCGAATGCCCATCATGGATGGTCTGGAAGTGTTGCGGCACATGGCCGACGACCCGAACTACAGCGAAACGAGGGTGATCGTCATGACGACCTTCGACATCGACGAGTACGTCTTCGCGGCCCTCGACGGAGGTGCCGCCGGTTTCCTCACCAAGGACACCGATCCGGGCGGGATCCTGCACGCCATCCGCGTAGTGGCGAACGGCGACGCGCTCCTGTCCCCGGGCGTCACGCGGCGCGTCATCTCCCGCTTCACACGCGGGGCGGCCCCGGCCGGCGCTCCACACCCCGACCTCGAGCGGTTGACGGCGCGGGAACGCGAGATCGTCGGTTGGGTCGCGACCGGCCGCTCGAACGACGAGATCGCCGAGAAGCTCGTCGTCAGCCCCGCGACCGTGCGGACGCATGTGGGGCGCGCCATGGCGAAGCTCGGCGCGCGGGACCGCGCGCAGCTCGTCGTCATCGCCTACCGTTCCGGCATACCGATTCCCGACTAGAGGCCGTCTCGTTGCCCAGCAGATCGGCTCCCGCGGGGTCGCAGTGTTCATGGTCGAACCGCTGACGCGGTTGGACGGCCACCGGCCGCGTTGTCGAAGCTCCGGCCTGGTGGCCGGTTCGGCTGGGAGACAGGGCGACGGGCGAACCCGGGTACGACGACGGCCCGCCCCTCGAAGGAGGACGGGCCGTCGCGAGTCGTGTCAGTCCTTATTGATCAGATCGGGGTTGGCGGCGATCCACGCGTCGAGCGTGTCGTTGCGCAGCGCCGCCCACAGGGCCTCGGTCTGCTCCGCCTCCGGCGAGTCGGGCGTGATCACCTCGAAGGACTCGCCGCCGAGATTCTCCGAGTGGGATGGCAGGCGGATCGTCTGCAGGGCGGACGGCTGGATGTGTCGCATCGCAACCGCGAAGTCGACCGGAGTCCGGCCGTTCAGGTCGAGTGTCAGGGATTCGCCGACGGCCTGGATCACGGTGCCGACCTTGGTCGGGTCGGTGACGTAGCCCCGCTCGTCCGCGCGCTTGAGCAGCTGCTTGATGAAGTGCTGCTGCATGTGCTGGCGCCCGTAGTCGCCGACGCCGTACTCGGGATCGAAGTCGGGGTTGGTCGGGTCGTACGCGTAACGCTCGCGAACGATGTACAACGCCTTCTGCTGGTTGTATTCGTTGCAGCCCTTCGGATACAGCTCGCTGACGCCGTTGTTCTCGAGCCGTTCCTGCTCCAGGTACATGTCGATCGGCAGGCAGAGTTCCACCGTCCCGAACACCTTCACGGCTTTCAGGAAGCCCTTGAAGCCGACGATCGCGGCACCGTCGAAACGCTCGATGCCCGTCAGCTCCGACAACGTGCTCGCGAGGTTCTGGAACCTGTCGGAGCGATCCTCGCCGCCGAAGGTGTAGGACGCGTTGACCTTGTAGTTGCAGGGGCTCGTCCATCCCATGTCGCACTTGGGAATGTCGACCTTCAGGTCCCGGGGGACCGAGACGATCGTCGCCTTCGTCAGATCCTTGTTGATGTGCAGGATCATGATCGAGTCGGCGCGGTCGAGACCGTCCTCGTCGTTGTACCGCAGGTCGGTACCGATCATCAACAGATTCAGCGGACCCTCGATAGGAACGCTCGTGTCCACATCGCCGTCACCGAGTAGATCGACCGGTTCGACGGAGTTGTTGATCTGATCGAGCAAGGTATTGGCGTACACGACCGTTCCACCCGCGACCACCATAAGCAGCGCGCCAATGCCGGTCATGAATTTCGCCCACAGCGGTGAACGCCCGGTTTCCGAGCCGCCCGAATCACCGAGGGATTTACTCATTGAATTCCTTTACTGGGGGGCACTTCACGACCAGGCTATACAGCCGTCGCGTCCGAGGCAAGACACGGTTCGGACCGCGATAAAGCGATAGCGGACGGTCAATCTCTTTACGTTCAGCTCACGGCGAGAAAGCTCACGCAAAAGGAACATATCGTCTTACCGGTGTGGACGAAACATGCGCTTAACGGGCATTTACCCACGAATGGCCCCGGACGAACTCGGATATTCACACCGAAATGCGGCACAATCGTCGGCATCCGGCGCGACGCGCGTTCCCGTCGAGGATTCGAACCGATCCCTCTTCGTGGGATCGGTCAGCGTCGATTCACCGACGGCCGTGGGTGATGCCGCCGCAGCGTCTCGAACGGCCCCGTCGTCCCGCGTGCGCCATGAGCGCCGCGTAGCCGGGACCGGCGCCGATGCCACTGACGCTGTGCAGGGGTACGCGGCACCGCGAGCGCCGAGTCCGGTTGCCAGGACTGGATTTCGACAAGTGTCGGCGGAACGCCTCCGACGAACCCGACGCCAATGCCGACGGTGGCGAGGGGCGCATGATGGACCCCGCGAACGACCACCTGGCGGGGGTGGCCGATCAGGCGATCCTGCCCGCCGTCGGGATTCGGTGAGGTCTGGACGCCTGTCACGCCACGGCCGTTGGGCCGCTAGTGGACCTTCCACTCGGCGAGGGCGTATTCGAGGATGATCGGATGCATCAGTGTCGACACCTCGATGTCGACTCGTGCCACATCCGGCGCGAACACCGCCGCCGCGTCCAATGTGGGTTGATCGAGGGAACGCAGCGGGGACGGCGGGTCGAGGGCCAGTGGCGGCGCCTTCGCCCCGACCAGATGGAAGCCCCAGTCCCCAAAGGATGGAACCTCGACGTGGTAGGGCGTGCCGACGAGCCCCGCCTCGGAGATCGTGGCGTTGATGCACCAGAACGACTTCGGGGCGAAGTACGGCGAACCGGACTGGACGACCATCGCCCCGTCCTCGGTCAGATGCCGCGCCGCCAGGGCGTAGAACTCGACCGAGTACAGCTTCGCGGTCGCGGTCTCGTCCGGGTCGGGCATGTCGACGACGATCGCGTCGAAGGCGCCGCGTTCCTCACGGAGCCAACCGAAGGCGTCGTCGTTGACGACGGTCACCCGGGGATCGTCGAAAGCGTGGTCGTTCAGCTCGGACAGGATCGGGTGGGTCGCGGCGAGCCCGGTCATCGCCGGGTCCAGCTCGACGAGCGTCACCGACTCGACGTCCGGGTAGTCGAGCACCTCGCGCAGCGCCAGGCCGTCGCCGCCACCGAGGATGAGCACCCGCGACCGCTCCCCCGCCATCGCGGGATGCACGAGCGCCTCGTGGTAGCGGTACTCATCGACGGACGCGAACTGGAGGTCACCGTTGAGGTAGAGCCGGGTGTCCTTCTCATCGAACGGGGTCACGCCGTCGGTGATGACGATCCGCTGGTACTGCGTCTGTTCCGAGTAGATGATCGGATCGGCGTAGAGTGCCTGTTGGGCGGCGGCCTCGAAGCGGTGCGAGTAGACGTAGCCGCCGACCAGCGTCAGCGCGACGAGCGCGGACAGGACCGACAGGGTGATCCGCCCGCGCTTGCCGAGGTCCTTGCGGAAGACGATGAAGACGAGCGCGAGACCGGCGACGGCGTTGACCGCACCGACGATCAGCGCGCCGCGAAGCTGGCCGAACAGCGGCAGCAGCAGGAACGGGAACGCGAGACCGCCAAGCAGGCCCCCGATGTAGTCGGCGGCGAAGAGGTCGGCGACGGCGCTGCCGGCGGCCTGCCTACGGATGCGCTGCAGCATCACCATCAACAGTGGGATCTCGGCGCCGATGAGGGCCCCGAGCAGCAACGCCATGCCCACCATGGCGATCGTGTAGATCTGGAGCCAGGCGAACGCGGCGTAGAGGACGATGACGGAGAGGCCGCCGAAGAACGCCAGCGCCAGTTCGATGAGCGCGAACGACACGGCGGCACGACGTTGCAGGGGTTTCGCGGCGAGCGCGCCGATGCCCATGGCGAAGACCATGACGCCCAGCACGATCGACGCCTGCTCGGCGGTGTTGCCGAGCAGGTAACTGCCGAGCGCGACGAGCGCCAGCTCGTAGACGAGGCCGCACGCCGCGCAGACGAACACCGTCGCCATGAGCGCGGCGCGCGCGCCTCTTGCCCGAACCCCCGTTCCGGCCTTCATCGAGATCAGGACAGTCCGGCGATGACGATCAGCGCGACCGCGATGTGCATCGAGGCCGACACCCACACCGCGGGGTGCGGGGCGTCGTTGACGAGGATCTGGCCGAGCTTGCCCGGGGTCAGGAGGTCGAGCAGGACGAAGCCGACGCCCATGATGACGAGCCCGACGATCCCGTAGACGAAGCTCGACGCGAGCCCGACGAGCAGCCCGCCCGTGGACGTGTAGATCGCCATGGCGACGATCGCGCCGACGCCGAGCAGGTTCGACCCGAGCAGGATCGACGCGTTGCGGTTGCCGTCGGTCCAGATCTGGTGGCGCAGGTTTCCAGGCGTCACGATGTCGACGAGGATGAAACCGAGTGCCATCAGCACGAGGCCGACGCCGCTGTAGGCCATCGCGGACAGCGCGTCGAGGGCGAGGAGTTTGAACATGAGTTGTCCTTTAGTTCGTCGAGGTCGGGGAGGTCACTTGCCGCCGCCGAAACCGCCGTAGCCACCGGATCCGCTGGAGGACCCTGGCCGGGTGGAACTCCAGTAGGTGCCGATGTACGTCGAATGCCGGGTGTAGCCACGGTTGTAGTCGTCGATTTCGATTCGCGATCCGCTCCCGTCGGGGAAGATCGCGAGAATGTCGTCGCGGTACTGGAAGAAGGTCGCGCCCGACTGGTAGTCGGAGTGGGTGTCGATCGGGCGAACGGCGCGACGGATCTCGGAGGCCACCGTCGAGGGGGACGAGGACGACGTGCAGACGGCGCTGTCGTGGTCCTCCGGGTCCGGTGAACACCGGTACTTGTCATCGATGAAGTCGCGGGGACTTCCGGACGTCGAACCGATCGCGACGGCGGCGATGACGAGTCCGATCACCGCGACGGTTCCGAATATCCACCAGTTGGTGGCTTTGTTGCCGTTGGCGCTCAACGGTGCTCCCGTGGGGGTCTGGGCGGAAGGACTGATCGAACGGAGTCGACGGAGTGCACGAGGGGACCCGACGGCGCCGCCACGGTGTCGGTGACGACGAGCTGGCGGCGTTCGGGGTAGGCGTGCACCGTTCTCCATCGACATTGTTCGATGCCGGGAATGATACTGAGATATGTCAACGCATCGTGATCACCGGGAAAGATCCCGACGAGGGTATGGGGTGACCGTTGCGCGTCGCGCCGCAGCTGAGCGCAACGCTCCGCGAATACCGGGCGCGCCGGCGTGTGAACGTGGCAGCGGAACGACATCTGCACCTTCGCGCCGCCGGAACGACTCCACATCGGCAGGCGCGCACCGGGTTGCCGCATGCACGCGACCGTCTCGGTCTCGACGCCCCACGGCGTCTTGAGGACCGCCTGGTGGCTCGCGCCGAGCAGATGCAGGGACAGGGACCAGCCGTCGAGGACCTTCGGGTGCTCCAGGGTGTCGAGCACCGGCAGATCGATCGGCGAACGCCGATAACTCAGATCCGTGACCTGGGAATCGGTGTAGGGAACGTCCAGATTGACGATCATGACGACTGCGGGTAGATGACGATCTCGTTGCGGTGGATCCGCACACCCACGGCGGCCTCGCTCCGCCCTTTCTCGCCGAAGTCCTCATACGACAACTTGGTGCCGTCGGGCGCCTCGTAGTCGTGGTAGGCGACCCACCCTTCGGGGCCGAGCCCCGTCGTGGCCTCGCTCGCGTAGCGGGCGCGGCCCGACTCGACGGACCGGAAGATCCTGCCCTGGTAGTCGAGCTGCTTCGGACCGGGACCGGACGGGGCGTCCGAAACCTCGGTCCACAGGACGAGCTCCAGGTCCGGGTCCTCCTCGACGGACAGCCAGCGTTTGACGCCGCCGCCGGTGTCGATGAGGTGCTCGCTCCACTGGTAGCCGCCCTCCTTGAGGCGGAGGCTCCCGCGGACCGTCAAGGTCTCCCCGTGCGTGTCGAAGATGTCGCCGGCCTTCAGCGCCCGGGGGTCACCCCGCAGCACGTCGGAATCGTGGTCGGCGAACGGATCCTGCGGCTTCGGGGGCGGTGGGGCGTTGCGGCGCTTCTCCGCCCGGACCTGCGACACGATCTTGAGCACGACGAACACGATCAACGCCAGGACCAGCAGAACCAGCAGGCCCGTGAGCAACGAGGAGTTCATAGGGGTGCATACCTTCTTTCACAGCTCGCATTCACGATAACCGTCCGTGCCAAACGCCAGGTAACGCGGGACGTCGCCACCGGACCGTTACGTAATCGACGCCACTGCGTCGTCCGGTTTGTGGCAGCATGACGCCTACATTCCGCCCCCTTTCCCAGCCGCCTAACAAGGAGTTCCGACTGTGAGACTGAACTTTCCCCGACGGCGCGTTCTCGCCGCTGCGGCCGCCGTCGCCGTGGCGTTTTCCGTCAGTGCCTGCGGCGGTGGCCCGCAGGAGGCCAAGACCCCAGGCGGTTACACCGTCACGCTGGTGAACCCGGACAAGTTGACCGTGTGCACCAACCTGCCGTACGTGCCGTTCCAGTTCGAGGAGGGCGGGGAGGTCGTCGGCTTCGACGTCGACATCGTGAACCTCGCCGCCGAGGAACTCGGCCTCGAGCAGGAGATCATCGACATCAAGTTCGACTCGATCGAGAGCGGCGCGGCCCTCACGGGCAACAAGTGCGACCTCGCGGCGGCGGGCATGACGATCACCCCGGAGCGCGAGAAGAACCTCACCTTCTCCGAGCCGTACTTCGACGAGGCCATCGCGTTCATGACGCCGAAGGGCGAAGCCGTCGAGTCGATCCAGGACGTCATCGACGGCGAACTGAAGCTGGGCGTCCAGGCCTCGACCACGAGCCTCCAGTTCGCCCAGGACAACGGCCTCACCCCGCAGGAGTACGAGGACTCGGGCAAGCAGCTCCAGGCCCTCCAGTCCGGCACCGTCGACGTGATCCTCCAGGACCTCCCGGTCATCCAGGAATGGCTGAAGAAGCCCGAGATCGCCGAGAAGTTCGAGCTGGGCGGCACGATCGAGACCGGTTCGCAGTACGGCCTCGGCTTCAAGAAGGACGCCGACCAGGTGCTGGTCGACGTCGTCAACAAGGCCATCAAGGACGCGAAGGCGGGCGACGCCTACGCGGAGATCTACAAGAAGTGGTTCGGCACGGAGCCTGCCGCGTCATGACCTCGACAGTGACTGAGCCCGGGCCGCGCATTCCGCCTGGGCTCAGCCCACGTCGGCGTGCCAAGCGCGCCCGCGCGATCCAGTACACCGCGCTGACCGTCATCGCGGTCGTCATCGTCTCGATGGCGAACTGGAAACTGATCGCCGACGCGTTCTTCCGCGTCGATCTGGCGTGGGAGATGATCCCCGAACTGTTCACGGTCGGGCTGGCCAACACCCTCATCTACACCGTGACGGGTTACGCCCTCGGTTTCGTCCTCGGGCTCGGGCTCGCCATCATGCGGCTGTCGACGGTGCGCGTCAACCGCGTCATCGCCAGCACGTACATCGAGCTGTTCCGTGGGATGCCGGCGCTGCTGGTGTTCCTGCTGCTCGCGTTCGGCGTCCCGGTCGCGTTCCCCGGTTTCGTGATGCCGTTCGACACCTACGGCACGGTCGCGCTCGGCCTCGGGCTGGTCAGCGCGGCGTATCTCGCCGAGACGTTCCGCGCGGGCATCCAGGCCGTCCCGAAGGGCCAGGTCGAGGCGGCCCGGTCGCTCGGGATGAGCCACGCGCAGGCGACGCGCACGATCGTCCTGCCGCAGGCGGTTCGCATCGTCATCCCCCCGTTGACGAACGAGCTGATCCTGTTGTTCAAGGACTCGTCGCTGGTGTACGTCATCGGCGTCTCCTCGGCCACCAGGGAACTCGCCAAGTACGGGTCCGACATGTCTACATTGCACGGAAACCCGACGCCGCTGGTCGTCGCCGGGTTGACGTACCTGCTCATCACGATCCCGCTGAGTTTCGTGGTCCGGCGGCTCGAACGCAAGCAAGGAGAAGCGCGATGAGCGAGTACGACGAGCAGTACGTCGTCCAGATCTCCGGCCTGCACAAGTCCTTCGGTTCGCTCGAGGTCCTGCGCGGCATCGACCTGGACATCAAGCCGGGCGAGGTCGTGTGCGTCATCGGCCCGTCCGGATCCGGCAAGTCGACGCTGCTGCGCTGCGTCAACCTGCTCGAACAACCGACCCGCGGCGACATCATCGTTGAAGGCTTCCTGCTCACCCACCCCGACGCGAACCTCGATCTCGCCCGTCGCCAGATCGGCATGGTGTTCCAGCAGTTCAACCTGTTCGGACACATGACGGTGCTCGACAACGTGACGATCGCCCAGCGGAAGGTGTTGGGGCGCAGCGAATCCGATGCGAAGAAGATCGCACTCGAACAGCTCGACAAGGTCGGCGTCGCCGAGAAGGCGAACCAGTATCCGTCGAAGCTGTCCGGTGGACAGCAGCAACGTGTCGCGATCGCCAGGGCCCTGGCGATGGGGCCGACGCTGATGCTGTTCGACGAGCCGACCTCCGCGCTCGACCCCGAACTCGTCGGCGACGTCCTCACGGTCATGCGATCACTGGCCGACGACGGCATGACGATGATGGTCGTGACGCACGAGATGGCGTTCGCGCGCGACGTCGCCGACCGCGTCGTGTTCATGGACGGCGGAGTCATCGTCGAGGAGGGACCGCCGCGGAGCGTTCTCGAGGAACCGCAGGAGCAACGCACCAGGACGTTCCTGCGTCGCGTCCTCGACCCGACGCACGTCGACGTCGGAGACGAAGAGGATTAGACCGTCGCGCCGAACGCGCGGCGCGGAAGAGAAGCGCCGCTTGGCTGGTCACGAGGCGCCCCCCGGGACCAGCCAAGCGAACGCGTCACGACCGACGTATCGGCAGGGCGCCGCCCGTGACTTATGGCAGTGCATCCATTGTCGGCCGCGGGTACGACAGTTTCACCACACAACACACCCCGAAGAGCGACCAAAAGGCGACATATAGTAATGGTGCGGGTGCCCCGCCACACGCCCGCCACAGCCGCCACCATCGACGCCCCTCCAGCCGCGACAATGGACCCATGCGGTCACTGTCGATCCTGTCCTCAACGCTCATCGCGCTCGGCGCGCTCACCGGGTGCGGCGTCGACGGGTCCCGCTCCCACATGGCGGGCGTCGACTGGGACGTCGACCTCACCGTCACCGAGCACACCGTCACGATCTCCTATCGCGTCACCAACACCCAGACACGACCGCTCGTCGTCTACAACCGTGGCTGGGTCGCCGATCCCGCCAATCCCCGGCCCGCCGAGCTCGAGGCGACCGACGACGACATCCAGATCGTCGTCGACGGGGACGTGACCGAGCTGGGCCTGCGCATCATCGACACCTGCCACGGCAACCCCGACGGCGAGCTCACCCACGCCGACACGGGTAAACGCCGCGACTGCGGCGCCGGATCGACCGACCCGGCGCGCATCGCCGCGACGACGCTCGAGCTCGGCGAGAAACTCGTGCAGAGCTTCGACCTCGACGTCGACGCGCTCCGGGTCGACTACCCCACCGAACTCGCCGGCACCGTGCCGGACCTGACGGGGCCGATCCGGTTCTGCGTCGGCGTTCACCGAACCGCGAAACCCGCCCCGGACGGGCTGTACCCGCCGGACGCCAAGGAGACGATCCTCTGCGCCCGCGCCTGACGTCGCCCGCCGAGGGCTTGCCGAAACACCGGCGGCCGCCGTCCCGTCCCGTTAGCGTCGAAGCCCACGACGCGAACGGAGTTTCGGGATGACGGGGTTGACGAGGGACGCCGGTTGGGAGATCGGGGTGTCGAAGACGCTGCCGTACCCCGTGGAACGGGTGTGGACGTTCCTGTTGAGCGACAACGGAATCGAGCTGTGGCTCGGCGCCGGGGCGAAGCTCGGGACGAAGCCCGGAAGCCGATACACCACAGAGGATGGTACGACCGGGGAGGTCCGGTCCTTCCACGACGACGACCGCGTCCGGTTGACCTGGCGCTCCGCGAACGCCACCCACGACACGATCGTGCAAGTGACCGTCACCGATCCCGGCGACGGCCGCTGCGTCCTCGGCTTCCACCAGGAACGCATGGCCGACACCGCCGAGCGCTCCCGTCAACGCCTCCACTGGCAGGCCGCGATGTCCCGCGTCGTGGAGGCCCTGGCGGATCGTTGACGGTCGTCCGGCCGTCCGGCACGGGCCTGGTCCGAGGTCACGCGGCGTCTTGAGGGCCGATCGCCGCCGCGACGTCGCGGTTCACGCCCGCCCGGCGACGTGGTCCTCTCACGCAGCGGCCCGTCGCCCGGTCGCGTCAGGACTTGTGCAGCGTCACCACGATCGCCTTCGAGGTGGGCGTGTGCGAGCGTTTGGCCGTCGATCCGAGGGGCACCAGCGGGTTCGCCTCCGGGAAGTACGTCGCGGCGCACCCGAAGGCGATCGGATACGCGACGACCCGGAAGGCCTTGACGCGACGTTCGACGCCGTCGGACCAGTGGCTCACGATGTCGACAAGGTCCCCGTCCGCCAGCTCGAGCCGCTCCAGGTCGTCGGTGTTGCAGAAGACGACCCGACGCGCGTTCGAGACCCCGCGATAACGGTCGTCCCTGCCGTAGATCGTGGTGTTGTACTGGTCGTGGCTTCGGAGGGTCTGCATCAGCAATGTCCCTGGCGGACTGTCGATCATCGACAGTGGCGAGGACGTGAAGCGGGCCTTGCCATCGGGGGTGGCGAACCTGCGCTCGTCACGCGGGGGGTGCGGCAGCGTGAAGCCGTCGCCGCGCAGTCGGCGCTCGTAGTCCTCGAAACCCGGTACGACGGCGGCGATCCGCTCCCGCACCGCGCGATAGTCGTCGGCGAACTCCCGCCACGGCAACGCGTCGCCGAGCGTCGCCTGTCCGATCCCGCAGACGATCGCGACCTCGCTGATCAGGTGCGGGGACGCCGGGCGCAGCCGCCCGCGCGACGAATGGACGCGGCTCATGGAGTCCTCGACGGACACGAACTGGTCCCCGGCGGCGCGCTCGTCGCGCTCGGTCCGCCCGATCGTCGGCAGGATCAGACTCGTGCGACCCGGCACGACGTGCGACCGGTTCAAGGTCGTCGATACATGAACGGTGAGCTCGCATGAGGACAGTCCGGCCTCGGTGACGGCGGTGTCCGGGCTGGCCGCCGCGAAGTTGCCGCCGAGCCCGACGAAGACGCTCGCGCGGCCGTCCGCCATGGCGGTGATCGCGTCGACCGCGTGGAAGCCGGGCTCGCGCGGCACCGCGATGCCGAACTCCTCCTCCAACCGGTCGATCCACGGCGGGGGCCGCTCCCAGATCCCCATCGTCCGGTCACCTTGGACGTTCGAGTGGCCGCGCACCGGGCACAACCCTGCACCGGGCTTACCGATCATGCCGCGCATGAGCTGGACGTTGACGATCTCGGCGATCGTCGCGACGGCGTCCCGGTGCTGGGTGAGACCCATCGCCCAGCACACGATCGTCGCGTCGCTGTCGGCGAACATCCGGGCCGCGTCGACGATCTCGGCACGGGTGAGGCCCGTCGCGGCGAGGACGGCGCCCCAGTCCGGTGTGGTGGCCGCGTACTCGGGATAGCCGGTGGTGTACTCGTCGATGAAACCGTCGTCGACGGCGCCCCACTCGCGCAGCAACCCGCCGATCGCCGCGAACAGCGCCTGATCGCCGCCGATGCGGACCTTCAGGAACAGGTCCGTCAGATCGGTCCCCCCACCGACGAGACCCCGGACGGTCTGCGGGTTCTTGAACGCGAGCAGACCGGCCTCCGGCAAGGGGTTGACGGCCATGATCTTCGCGCCGTTCCGTTTCGCCGTCTCCAACGCGGTCAGCATGCGCGGGTGATTCGTGCCGGGGTTCTGGCCGACGACGACGATCAGCGACGCGGTGTGGACGTCCTCCAGGGTCACGCTGCCCTTGCCGATGCCGATCGTGTCGGTCAACGCGATTCCCGACGACTCGTGGCACAGGTTCGAGCAGTCGGGAAGATTGTTCGTGCCGAGCGCGCGAGCCAACAGCTGGTACAGGAACGCGGCCTCATTGGACGTCCGGCCGCTCGTGTAGAACAGCGCCCCGTTCGGGTCGGGCAGTTCCCGCAGGGTGTCGCCGACGAGGGCGAAGGCGTCCTGCCACGAGATCGGTCGATAGTGGTCGTCGCCGGGCCGCCGAACGACGGGATGCGTGATGCGCCCGGACTTCCCCAGGCGATGGTGATCCCACGTCGCCAACTCGGCGACCGGATGCGCCGCGAAGAAGGCCGGGTCGACGCGACGTTTCGTCGCCTCCTCGGCGACCGCCTTGGCGCCGTTCTCGCAGAACTCCGCGACTGACCGATGCGACGGTTCGGGCCAGGCGCAACCGGGACAGTCGAAACCGTCGGGTTGGTTGATGCGCAACAGGGCCCGCGTCCCCCGAGCGACACCGGGCGCGCCGAGGGCGTGCCTCATCCCGACGACGACACCGGTGAACCCGGCGGCCGTCCGGGCGGGCGCCCCGAACGCGGCGTCACTCTCCGGCTCCTGCTGTGACATGCGGCACGCTCCTTCGCGTCAGGTGGGCTCGACTCCGACGTACTCGTGCGGCGGTGCCGCGCTCCGACGTCGCCCCGTCGCCCGGTGCCGACGCGAAGACGGACTCAGCCGGGGCGATCGACACCGCCCGACAGCGACCCCACGCCAGCTCAGCGCGATGAGGGGAACCGCACCACGTCGACCTCACCGAATGACAGGACGCCTCTACTGTCCCACTGTTCCGGCGATCCGGCACGCGCCCGCCCCGCGGGAGGCGATCGGCGGCGCTGGCGATCACGCCGGCGAGATGGGTAGTGTCTGCCAGTGTGGAGGACAACGCACCTGATTTGACCGCGAAGGTGGCGGCGGCCTGGCGAGAGTTCACAACGGCGCTCGCGGCCGTCCTGCCGCGGCTGCCCGAGGGCTCGGATCTCGCTCTCATCCTGGACCCGACCTCGTCGGGAACCGGCAACGCCATCTACGACGTGTCGTTCTCCGTCGACGCCGACCGGCTCGTCCGAGCCGACGCCACGAGCAACGCGACGCTTCCGGAGAACGCGCAGCTGAACCGGGTGGCCGTCGGGCAGCTCGTCGCCCTCGGCTGGCAGCCCCCGGGAGTGCTGGACGGCAGCGGCGAACGCTTCGGCCTGCACGTTCCCGCCGACGACGCCGGGCAGCTCGCCACGGTCGTCGCCCGCACCATGCGCGACGTGTATGGGGCGCCGCACCCGGCGTTCCTGACCTACGACTTCCAGGGGCCTGACGACGACGCCGACGTCGACCTGTCGCTCACCCCCGCCCGTCCGCTGCCGAGCGCGCGCGTGACGATCGAGCAGGAGCCGCTGGCCGTCGTGGCCGCGCCCGCCCAGTCGGGCCCGCTCGCGGACATGGTGGCGACGGTGGTGGCGGCGCTGCTGCACACCACGCCCTCGCACCTGTCGATCGACGACGCGGGGGAGATCAGCGTCCGTTCGGGCTCCGCGATGGTGTTCATCAAGCCGTCGGAGGCGCCGCCCGTCGTCGACGTCTACTCTCCACTGTTGACGGACGTGGCGGGTAACGAGCGACTCTGGCGGGAGCTGTCGGAGTTGACGCGACGCCTGCCGATCGGGCGCCTGTACTTCAGCGACTCCACGATCTGGGCGTCCGTACCGGTCTACGGGCGGGACTTCCAGCCCCGGCACCTGATGCTGGCCGTCGAATCGATGACCCGACTCGCCGACGACCTCGACGACCGTCTACAGGAGAAGTTCGGCGGGCGCCGGTTCTTCGACCCGAAGCCGCTCCCGAGCGGCGCGACCGACGAGGACGACACCCCGCCGATGGGCCTCTACCTCTAGTTCCCCCTTACCGCTTGGTTGGGCAAATTGCTCGCTTGGTTGGGCAAATTTCCAAATCAGGCGTGTTTTCGCAATTTGCCCAACCAAGCGGAACCTTTGGCCAACCAAGCCACAGTAGACGAAAAACCGCCGTGAGTGGGGACCGGTGGTCCCCGCCACGGCGGTTCTACATTCGTGCGGCGATCGACCTAGCGGCGACGGCGCGCGATCTCGGCGAGTGTCACCGAAGCCGCCACGGAGGCGTTCAATGATTCCACATCGGACGTTATCGGAATGCGCACACGCAGGTCGCAGGTCTCGCCGACGAGGCGGGACAGTCCGCGCCCCTCGGAGCCGACGACCACCATGATCGGTTCGGTCGCGGCCGGAAGTTCGAACAGGTCGACCTCGCCGTCGGCGTCGAGCCCGACGACCAGCAGGCCGGCCTGCTGCGCCTGCTGAATCGCCCGCGTCAGGTTCGGTGCCCGCGCGATCGAGACCCGCGCGGCCGCGCCCGCCGACGTCCGCCACGCCGTGGCGGTCATCCCGGCGGCGCGCCGCTGCGGAAGCACGACACCGTGTCCGCCGAACGCGCCCACCGAGCGCACGATCGCACCGAGGTTCCGCGGGTCGGTCACGCCGTCGAGCGCCACCAACAGCGGCGGGTGCGGGTGTTCCGCGGACGCCGCGAGCAGATCCTCGAAGGTCTCGTAGTGGAACGGCGGGACCTGGATGCCGATGCCCTGATGGACGGCGTTGCGCGACAGGCGATCCAACTCGAAGCGGGTCACCTCGAGGATCGGCATGCCACGGTTGCCCGCGAGACGCACCGACTCCCGGATTCGCTCGTCGACCTCGATACCTTGCGCGACATACAGAGCCGTGCCCGGAACGTTCGCCCGCATCGCCTCGGCGACCGGGTTGCGACCGACGATCACCTCGACGGTGTCACCGGTGTCGCGGCGCTTCGGAGGAGGCTTCGAGCGCCCGATCCGCGAGACGCGCCCTTCGGCGGCCGCGGCCTTGCGCTCCTTCTCCTGCTTCCACTTGGTCTTCTTCGGGACGTTGTCGCCGCTGTAAGCCTTGTGCCACGGTCGATCCGTCGCCCCAAGTGTCTTGCCGCGTCCCTCCAGGGCCTTCTTGCCCTGACCACCACTGCCCTTGGCTGAGCCCTTTTTGGACGTCACCCGTTTCGCTCTACGCTCAGAATTACCGGCCACCGCCGTTACCCCGTTCCTTGTCCACACTCCACCGGGCACCGGCCGCGGTGTCCTCGATACTCAATCCCGCCCGCGCCAACTGATCGCGAATCGCGTCGGCGGTCGCCCAGTCCTTGCGGGCGCGCGCCTGCTGGCGCTGTTCCAACACCATCGACACGAGCGAATCCACGACCGGAGTCAGCTCCGCCCCACCCTCGTCGTTCCACTGAGGAGACAACGGGTCCAGGTTCAGGATGCCGAGCATCGCACGCACGGACGCGGCGGCGCGCACCGCGTCGTCCTCCCGCCCCGCGTCGACGGCCGAGTTGCCCTCTCGCGCGGTCTCGTGGATCACGGCGAGCGCGGCGGGCGTCCCCAGGTCGTCGTCCAACGCGGCGACGAAGCCCGGCATCAGCTGACCATCCACCGTGGACTTCGCCCCGGCGAGGTCGGCGACCCGACGCACGAAGGTGTCGAGTCGCCCGTAGGCGGCGGCGGCCTCACCGAGAGCCGTGTCCGAGAAGTCGAACGCCGACCGATAGTGCGGCGCCACCAGGTAGTAGCGGATCTCGACGGGTCGGAACCCGCGCTCGCCGAGCGCCTCGACGCTCATCGTGTTGCCGAGTGACTTGCTCATCTTCGTTCCACCGAAGTTGAGCATGTTGTTGTGCACCCAGAAGTTCGTGAAGTCGAGACCGGCACCCTTGGACTGCGCGATCTCGTTCTCATGGTGCGGGAACATGATGTCCGTCCCTCCACCATGGATGTCAAAGCCGTCGCCGAGGTAGCGGCGGGCCATCGCCGAGCACTCCAGGTGCCAGCCGGGGCGTCCGCGCCCGTACGGCGTCGGCCAGGTCGCGTCGGCGGGTTCGCCCGGCTTCGTGGCCTTCCACAGCGTGAAGTCCCGTGGGTCGCGCTTCGCGCTCTCGTCGCCGTCGACCACGCTCAGCATGTCCTCGGGCTTGCGGTGCGACAGGGCGCCGTACTCGGCGAACGACGCCACCGAGAAGTAGACGTCGCCGTTGCCCGGCGCGTAGGCGTGACCGCGTTCCACGAGGGTGTCGATCAGTTCGATCATGTCCGGGATGTGCCCGGTGGCGCGGGGCTCGTACGTCGGCGGCCGGACCCCGAGCGCCGCGTAGGCGGCGGCGAGTCGGCGCTCGTTCTCGAACGAGATCGCCCACCACGGGCGGCCCTGGTCCTCGGCCTTGGCGAGGACCTTGTCGTCGATGTCGGTGACATTACGGACGTACGTGACGTCGAGGCCGCCGTGTCGCAGCCACGCGTTCAGGACGTCGTAGTTGACACCGGATCGAAGGTGGCCGATATGTGGCGGCCCCTGGAGCGTGAGACCACAAAGGTATACGCCGACTTTGCCGGGTACGCGCGGCACGAAGTCGCGCACCTTCCGGGTGCCAGTGTCATACAGTCGCAAGCTCACCGGTCGATGGTACGCCAGGCACCTATGCCGTCCGGCACTCGCTGCTCCCGCCGCGCCCACGTCAGCCATCGCGAATTTGGTCGGTGCCAGCGGCTACCGTCGCAGGTATGACCGCTACCCCACCCGCCGACGCGCTCCGCGATCGATACGGACGCACGGCCGTCGATCTGCGGGTGTCACTGACGGACCGGTGCAACCTGCGATGCACCTACTGCATGCCCGCCGAAGGACTGCCGTGGCTGCCGAAACCGGAGCTGCTCACCGACGACGAGGTCGTGCGGCTGGTCGGGATCGCGGTGCGGCTGCTGGGCGTCCGGCAGGTCCGGTTCACGGGAGGCGAACCGCTGTTGAGACGAGGCATCGTCGACATCGTCAGCCGCACCGCCGAGCTGGAGCCGCGACCACGGATCAGTTTGACCAGCAACGGAATCGGCCTCGAGCGCAGCGCCGCGGCGCTCGCCGCCGCCGGGCTGGACCGCGTCAACGTCTCATTGGACACACTGGACCGCGAACGGTTCCGCCGACTCGCGCATCGCGATCGCCTCGACGACACCGTCGCCGGCCTGGCCGCCGCCGCCACGGCCGGTCTGACCCCGGTCAAGGTCAACGCGGTGCTCATGCGCGGCGTCAACGAGGACGAGGCGGTGCCGCTGCTGAGGTTCGCGCTGGAGCACGGCTACCAGCTGCGGTTCATCGAGCAGATGCCGCTCGATCCGCAGCACGGCTGGAGCCGGGACGACATGGTGACGGCCGACGAGATCCTCGCCCTCCTGGCGACGGAGTTCGCGCTGTCGCCCGACCCGGCGCCGCGCGGGGCGGCACCGGCGCAGACCTGGCTCGTTGACGGCGGACCCGCGAAGGTCGGCGTCATCGGGTCCGTGACGCGCCCGTTCTGCGGTGATTGCGACCGGACCCGGCTGACCGCCGACGGTCAGGTCCGGGCGTGCCTGTTCGCGACGACCGAGACGGACCTGCGCGCGCTGTTGCGGGCGGGTGAGCCGGATGAGACGATCGCGGACGCGTGGCGCGCGACGATGTGGGCCAAACGCCCCGGTCACGGGATCGACGACGAGACCTTCCTCCAACCACCGCGACCGATGTCGGCCATCGGCGGTTGAGATCCGCACCGAACGCCATTGAGATGAGGACGCACCGTGGCAACCGTTCGATACTTCGCCGCCGCGCGCGCCGCGACCGGCCTGGACAGTGAATCCGTCGACGCCGCGACCGTCGACGAACTCCGCGACGAGCTCAGTCGACGTCACGGCGAACCGTTGGCGCGCATCCTGCCGTCGTGCGGGCTGCTGCTCTCCGGTGTGACGGTCCACGACCGTCACTCTCCGGTCGGCCCCGACGACACGGTCGACGTTCTGCCACCGTTCGCCGGGGGTTGACGACACCCGCACCGTCACCACCGCGTCGGCTTTGAAAGGATTCGAGTGTGGGTTCGACACATGAGCCAAGCGCGCTGTTCGACCTGCCCGCGGGCGCTCGGGTGCCGCGTCGCGGCCGGGGCGCGAAACCGCGCGCCCTGAAAGCGGTCACGTACGTCCCGATGCCCGACCCGATCGTCCCCCAGCGGCCCAATCCGCGAGCGCCGGACGGCCCCTGCCTGGCAGGGATGGAAGAGGTCGGCACCGGCATCCTAGACAATGTGGACGCGATGCAGCGTGTCGCCGCGTCGGCTCCGCCCGGTCCCCTGCTCATCAACGCGGGCCCCGGCACCGGCAAGACGCACGTCCTGGTCCGGCGGATCGCGTACCTGGTGACGGAGCTCAACGTCCCGGCGTCGCAGTGTCTCGTCCTCGCGGCGACCCCGCACGCCGTCGCGCTCATCGAGACGCGGCTGCGCGAACTCGTCGGCGACGCGTGCGACGACATGACCTTCGCGGCCTTCGGTGAGCTCTCGGCCCCGCCGCCGCTCGGCCACCTGTTCGTGGACGACCTGCACCTGATGGACCCGAAGCTGTACCAGGCGTTGCGCGCCGATCGGGGCGACGCTCCCGCGTTCACCGCGACGGGAGACCCGGACTCGTCGGTGCTGACGGAGCCGGTCCTGTTCGAATGGTTCCCGGAGGACTTTCCGGACGCCCGGGTCGTCCGGCTCACGCGCAACCATCGCTCGACGGCTCCGATCATCGCCGCCGTCATGCAGCTCATCACTCCGACGACGCGCGCGCCCGGCCGACAGATGATGCCGACCCGGCCGACCGCCGGAACGGCGCCGATCGGCCGCTACTACGCCACCTCGATCCACGACGAGCAGACTCTGGCGGACCGGCTCCGGGATCGCCTGGCCCCGCTCGGCGTCGACGCGTCGGAGGTCGCGGTGATAGGCCCGGGTTGGGGAGACGCCGACGAGCTCGCCGGGCGGCAATATCGCGTCGTGTACTGCGCATCCGTGACGCGAGAACACTATCCGGACACCGCGAACGCGCGTCGATCCCTGTTCGTGGCGATGAGCCGAGCCGCTGACCTGCTGTACGTCAGCCATTCGGGCACAGGTTCTCCACTACTGGACGCGATCGATTCGGGCCTGTTCACGCCGTTTGGGCGAGTTGTCTCCCGTGGTCCGCGCGCGGAACAGCCCCGGCTGTTGTGAAATCGATTGCTTTGCGGGTGACGCCGCTTCATGTCGATGTCAGTATTTCGTCGTATCTTTGACAGCCAGCGTTCTAATGAAGGCGAGCGTCCCGCACGGCCCTGGGTTCATTCGAGACGTTCGGTCCCGTGAACCGACTGCGGAGTTTGGCCAGTCCTTGGCGTACGCCGCGAGCACCCCCACGAAGAGGAGACCACCGTATGTCTATGTACGGTCCGCAGGATCCGTACGGACAGCCGAATGATCCGTACGGTCGGCCGCAGCAGCCGCAAGACCCCTACAACCAGCCGCCGCAGGATCCCTACGCTCCGCCGTATCAGCCCACCCAGCACGATCCGTATGCCCAACCCCAAGGTGGTGGCTACCCGCAGGGCGGCGGGTACAGCCCGTCCCACCCGGGCGACGGCTACGGATACGACCCGCAGAGCCAGCAGCCCGTCACCGGGATGCCGTACAGCCCCGCCGCCGGTGGCATGCCTCCACCGCAGCCCCAGCCGGGGATGACGGGGTTCCTACCGCCTGAGCCGCCGAAGAACAACAACACGGTCGCGTGGGTCGCGGGTGGCGCGGGCGCCGTCGTGCTCATCCTCATCGTCGTCGTGATCCTGGTTCTCACGAACCGTGGGGAGGCCAAGGATCCGGAAGCGGACTCGACGACCTCGACGGAGACGACCGATACTCCCACGGACGCCCCGTCCTCGGACGCCCCGAGCTCGGCCACTCCGACGCCGACCGACAGCACCGACCCGCGCTACGCGCTCGTCGGGGATTGCCTGTACGCGTGGGAATCCGACCCGGACACGAAGGCGTGGGACGCGGAGATCGCCGATTGCTCCGACTCCTCGGCGAACTACAAGGTCTACTCGATCGAGTACGGGACGATCAGCGAGACCGACTGCCCGTCGACTCCCGATGGCCGTGCCGTCGACTTCTGGTACTGGGTGGACTACCCGGATTCGACCTCGTCCGACTACATCCTGTGCAGCCACAAGCTCTGACCTGGGCTGAGCGTGCGGTGCCACCCCACCGCACGCCTCCGTGGGAGCTTCGGTAACCTTTTCGGCGGTGGCGTGTCCGAGCGGCCGAAGGAGCACGCCTCGAAAGCGTGTGACGGGGCAACCCGTCCGTGGGTTCAAATCCCACCGCCACCGCCAAAGCAACACGAACGCCGGGTGATCATCGCGATCATCCGGCGTTCGTCGTTTCACCACCATCACGGCGACCACCACAACCGGCGACACCCAACCGAACCCCGAACAACGACCCCGCTTGTTCAGGGTTAAGCCGAAACCCTGAACAACGCGACAGGCTGTTCAGGGTTCGACGGGTAGGCCGGACAGGACGGCAGTCGCCTCTCGTCGCAGTCGCGGCGGACTAACCCAGGTCGCGGAAGAACTCCCGGATGTCGCCGACGAGCAGGTCCGGCGCCTGCAAGGACGCGAAGTGGCCGCCGCGGTCGAACTCCGTCCACCGGACGATGGTGTTCGACAACTCGGCCACTCCGCGCACCGCCCGGTCGCCCGGGAAGTTCGCGACCGCAGTCGGCACCGGTGACGGAGCGGGTCGCTCGCCCCAGCCGCCCTCACCGGCCTCCAGGTACAGGCGCGCCGCCGATCCCGCCGTCCGTGTCAGCCACAGGGTCGTGACGTCCGTCAGGATCGCGTCGCGGGAGACCCGCGTCTGCTCGGTGTTCGCCGGGTCCCAGTCGACGAACCACTCCAGGTTCCACGCCAGCTGACCGACGGGGGAATCGTTGAGCGCGTAAGCGATGGTCTGCGGCCGGGTCGACATCTGAGTCGCGTAGCCCGAGTGGCCGTACCACCAGTGCTCGTTCTGTTCGACGAGGGCGCGATCCTCCGCGCCCAAACGCTCCATATCAGAGGGATCGGTCGAGACCGCCGCGTTCGCGAGCGCGTTGACGTGAACGCCGATGACGTGCTCCGTCGCGATCCGGCCCAGCTCCGGCGAGACCATGCTGCCGAAGTCACCGCCCTGCGCGCCGTACCGCTCGTAGCCGAGGTCGGCCATGAGCCGCGCGAACGCCGAGGCGATCCGGGTCAGTCCCCAGCCACGTTCCAGGGTCGGGCCGGAGAAGGCGAAGCCCGGCACCGACGGCGCGACGACGTGGAATGCGTCGGCCGGGTCGCCCCCATGCGATCGCGGATCCGTGAGCGGCCCGAGGACGTCGAGGAAGTCGCAGACGGTGCTGGGCCAGCCGTGCGTCAACAGGAGCGGCGTCGCGTCCGGTTCCGGCGAACGGACGTGCAGGTAGTGGATCGGCTGACCGTCGATCGTCGTCATGAACTGCGCGACGGCGTTGAGCCGGGCCTCATGCCGGCGCCAGTCGTAGCCGTGCCTCCAGTACTCGACGAGCTCGCGCAGCCATTCGCGGTTGACGCCGTAGTCCCAGCCGGCGCCCGGCAACTCGTCGGGCCAGCGCGTCGCGTCGAGACGGGCGCGCAACTCGTCGAGGTCGGCCTGCGGGATGTCGATACGGAACGGTGTTCGTGTCATGGACGCAGCATGCGGCCGATAGCGGACAGGATCGTTCCTATTTCGCTGGCATTCTGGAGAAATGTTGCCCACTCACGCGCGTCTCCTCCGGCTGCTGTCCCTGTTGCAGACCCCTCGGGAGTGGGCGGGTCCCGAACTGGCGGCCCGGCTCGACGTCACGCCGCGCACGATCCGGCGCGACGTCGACCGGCTCAGGGAGCTCGGCTACCCCGTCGACGCGACCCAAGGTGTCCATGGTGGATACCGCCTTCGGGCGGGCACGAAGGTGCCCCCGCTGCTGCTCGACGACGACGAGGCCGTCGCGATCGCCGTCGGCCTGCGCCTCGCCGCCCGATCACGCATCACCGGCATCGACGACGCCGCCGAGCTGGCCCGCGCCAAGCTCGACGGGGTACTGCCGTCCCGGCTTCGGCAGCGTGTGGCCGCGCTGCACACCGCCGTCACCGCGATGCCCGAACCCACCACGGACAACACGATGGACCCGTCGGTTCTCGACGCGGTCTCGACGTCGATCCGGGTCCGCGAGACCCTGCGATTCGACTACGTCGACCATCACGGCACCCCGTCTCGGCGATCGGTCGAACCGCACCAGGCCGTCCTGTGGGACCGACGCTGGTATCTCGTCGGCTTCGACGTCGATCGCGACGACTGGCGAACGTTCCGACTCGATCGCGTGCGCCCGCTCGTCCCCGGCGGCCCGCGATTCACGCCCCGCGAAGCCCCCGGCGGTGATCTGGTGGCCTACCTGCGAAACGCGCTCGGCTTCGACATGTGGCCGTATCGATGCCGGGTGCGAGTCGCGGCACCGGCCGCCGACGTGGCGGCCCTTGTCAGCGGGATCGTCACCCCGATCGACGCGACCACGTGCGAACTGGAGCTCGCGACGGACTCCTATGACCTGGCCGCCATGACGCTCGCGTGGCTCGGCGCCGACTTCACGGTCGAGGCACCCCCCGGACTCCGTCGAGCCGTCGACGCGCTCGCGAACCGGCTCCGTCGGGCCGCCGAGGGCTGACGGCGAAAAACCGGCGTCGGATGTCGACTCGGCGACGAAGTCGTCTCGATCGTTAATCGGTTGCCGCCGTCCCACGGCGCTGCCATGCTGAGTCGGTGTTGGCGTGACGGCATGCCGACGTCGACAATCAGGCCCGGTCCTTCTGGGTATCCGCCCTCTCGCCGACGCCCTGGAATCGTGATCTTCCAGCCGAAGGCGAGAGGGCATCTCCTCAGTGGATGTTCCGTCCGCGCGATCGCGTGCGGACCATTTCATCCATAATGACACCATTGTGACGTCGCGCTCTCGGGCGGATCGGACCCGTGCTTTCGGACCCCGCGCGGCCGAGAGGACTCCTCACGCTCCGCCCGCGCCCGTGTCGTCACCGCCCCGATATCCGGCATGATGAATCGCATGACGCACCCACTGTTCAGCAAGCACCGTGAGACCCTCGACGCAGCGCTGACCGCGATCGCCTCGCGCGAGTACTACTCGGCCTACCCCGAGTCCCCGAGTCCGCGCGTCTACGGCGAGACCGCCGCCGACGATGGAAAGGCCGCCTTCGAGGCGCTGCTCGGAAAGACCTTCGAGATCGACCAGCCGACGGCACCCCGCCACGTCACGACCGAGGACAGCCCGTTCGGGATCGACCTCGGGATCACCTACCCCGCTTCCGATCCGACCGAGTTGATCAACGCCGCCGAGGCCGCGTGGCCGGCGTGGCGCGCCGCCGACCCGGCCACCCGCGCGGGCGTGTGCCTGGAGATCCTGCACCGCATCCACTCCGACGTGTTCACCCTCGCCAACGCCGTGCACGCGACCACCGGTCAGGCGTTCGTCATGGCGTTCCAGGCGGGCGGCCCGCACGCGCTGGACCGCGGCCTGGAGGCCGTCGCGTACGGCTACGCCGAGCAGACCCGCGTGCCCGCCACCGCGTACTGGGAGAAGCCGGGCGGAAAGGCCGGACCGCTCGCGATGGAGAAGACGTACCACGTGGTCCCACGCGGAGTCGGACTCGTCATCGGCTGCAACACCTTCCCGACCTGGAACTCGTACCCGGGCCTGTTCGCCTCGCTCGTCACCGGCAACCCCGTGATCGTCAAGCCGCACCCGCGCGCGGTGCTCCCGCTGGCGTTGACCGTGCGACACGCGCGCGCGGTCCTCGCGGACGCGGGCTTCGACCCGAACCTCGTCACGCTCGCCGCCGAGAACCCGGAGGACGGCATCGCCGAGATCGTCGCGATGCACCCGTCGATCAAGATCATCGACTTCACCGGTTCGAACTCCTTCGGCGAGTGGCTCGAGTTCAACGCCCGCCAAGCGCAGGTGTACACGGAGAAGGCCGGCGTCAACACGATCGTCATCGACTCCACCGACAATCCCAAGGGGATGTTCAACAACATCGCCTTCACCCTGTGCCTCTACAGTGGCCAGATGTGCACGACGACGCAGGCGATCTTCATCCCGCGCGACGGCATCGAGACCCCCGACGGCCGCCTGTCCGCGGACGACGTCAAGGCGGGCATCGTCAAGTCGGTCGCAAAGCTCACCAGCGATGACGCCCGCGCCGTCGAGTTGATCGGCGCGATCGTCTCGCCGGAGGTCGTCCAGCGCGTCGACGACGCGGCGTCGCTCGGCGAGGTGCTGCTGCCGTCCCGGACCGTCGAGCACCCCGCCTACCCGAAGGCGCGCGTGCGGTCCCCGCTGATCCTCGGCGTCGACGCCGGGTCCTCCGACGCGTACGCCAGCGAGTGCTTCGGCCCCGTGACCTTCCTCGTCACGACGGACGACACGGACGCGAGCCTCGCCGTGGTGCGGGACGTCGTGGGGCGCGAAGGGGCTCTCACCATGGGCGTCTACTCCACACAGGATGGCGTGCTGGACGCGGCGGTCGCCACCGCGATCGACGTCAACACCCACCTGTCGCAGAACCTGACGGCGGGCGTGTTCGTCAACCAGTCCGCGGCCTACTCCGACTTCCACGGCTCGGGCGGCAACGCGGCGGCCAACGCGGCCCTGACCGACGGCGCCTACGTGGCGAACCGCTTCCGGATCGTCCAGAGCCGTAAGCACGTCGAGCCGCGCACCGCGGAGTGACCGGACCCGGAACGTCGCGGGACCGCTGAACCCGCGACGCGCGATCGAGTGAGCGAGGGCCCGGCATCGAGATCGACCTCGATGCCGGGCCTTCGACGCGGTACCGCGAGACCGTGTGCCCCGTCGCCCCGCGACTGTGATGTGACTCATGACGCCAGGCGCACGGGCACGACACGCCGGTGCGAAGAGTCATACATCCGCTACCGGCAGAATGGGCATCCGGGGGTGCTTTCGTGTAGCCTCCTAACCTGGTCATCGTCGAACCGGTGTCGTGAGATTCCATTTCCGCCTGCCGAGCTTGACTCACCAACGTGTGACTGGCGCGCTTCGCGCGGTGATCGACCGGTTAGCGCATCCGCGCGAACTGGAGAACGCACAGTAAGAAGGAAGTACATGGCACAAGGCACCGTCAAGTGGTTCAACGCTGAGAAGGGCTTCGGCTTCATCGCCGTCGACAACGGAGCTGACGTCTTCGTCCACTTCTCGGCCATCCAGTCGGACGGCTACCGTTCGCTGGACGACGGTCAGCGCGTCGAATTCGATGTCGCGCAGGGAAACAAGGGTCCGCAGGCGGAAAACGTTCGCATCGTCTGAGACGACGCCACAAGCTTGTAAGGGTGGGTATCCTCACGGATGCCCACCCTTACCGCTGTTCACGGGCGTCCGCGACGGATCGTCCGTCGCGAGCGGGCCCGATCGAACCCGGCGGCGCGGGTCGGCTCGTCACCACACGAGCCGCGCAGGGGATCCGGCGACCACACCGCCAGTCGGCGCGTCAGGGGCCTCGCGACGGGGCATCGCCCATGCAGCTCCGACGTCAGGAAACCCGTCAGCCATGACCGCATCGCCAGGAAACCGCCGCTCCGATCCGCTGATCCCGGATGACCTCAGTGGATGGTCAGCGAACCTGACCAGCGTGATCTCCCGAAGTTGGCGAAAGATCTTGGTCGTCCTCGCCGTGACCGCGCTGATCCCCGTGATCGCGTCGGCGATCGGCGGGCTCTTCATCAACGAGGTCGCGTCCCAGATGCTGCGGGACCAGGCCGACGAGCTGCACACCCCGACGGCCGCGTTCCTGAACGACGCCCGCGCCCTGGGCGCCCGGCTCGGAATCGTCCTCGTGGTGTCGCTGCTCACGGCGTACCTCTCGTGCGTCGGCTGGGCGGCGGCCCTTCGAATCGCCCTCGTCGAGGCCGCGGACCGCCGCGTCTCCATCGGCGAATCCCTCCAATATGGATTCCGTCGCGGCCTGCGAATGTGGGGCTGGTACGTCCTCGCCGCCGTCTGCGTCATGGTGGGAATCTGCGTCTTCGTCCTGCCGGGCGTATACCTCATCGTCGTGTTCGGACTGTTCGGCCCGGTCGTCGTCTGCGAGACCGGACCGGCGCTCGCCCGATCCCTGCGGTTGGTGCACCGGTCGTTCGCCAAGATCCTCGGCCGCATGCTGCTCCTGCTGCTGTTCGTCCTGACGATCACCTGCGCCACAGCGCTTCTGGCGGGGCTGTTCACGTCTCCCCTGTCCGGAGTTCAGGCGACCGTCACCACCGCCGAGATCGCCTCCGACGCGATCGGCTCCTATCTGTCGACTTTGCTCGTCGGGCTCCTGCTCACCGGTGGTCTCCTCGTCACTTATGCGGAGGCGCGCGCCGCCGAGGAACCGGGACTGACGACGACGGCGATGCTGGACGGCGCGCCCGAGTAAGCGTCGACACAGCCGCTACCAGACATAACATCACCCGATTTGGCACTCTCGGGGTTAGAGTGCTATACCTGTCATTGGCACTCGCTCTATGTGAGTGCCAACCGCAAGGGGTGGTGGGACCACCGTTGACGCACCGCGTCGACAGCTGGTCTGGGTCGTCGCGGGCCATCCGCCTCGAAGAGACGTGTCAATCGATATCCGAAAGGGTAGAAGCCGAATGGCTAAGATCATCGCCTTCGATGAAGAGGCTCGCCGTGGGCTTGAGCGGGGCATGAACATCCTCGCCGACGCCGTGAAGGTGACGCTCGGTCCCAAGGGCCGCAACGTCGTCCTCGACAAGAAGTGGGGCGCCCCCACGATCACCAACGACGGTGTGTCCGTCGCCAAGGAGATCGAGCTGGAGGACCCGTACGAGAAGATCGGCGCCGAGCTGGTCAAAGAGGTCGCCAAGAAGACCGACGACGTCGCCGGTGACGGCACCACGACGGCGACCGTTCTGGCTCAGGCCCTCGTCAAGGAAGGCCTGCGCAGCGTCGCCGCCGGCGCGAACCCGATCGCGCTGAAGCGCGGCATCGAAGCGGCCGTCGCGGCCGTCGCCGATGAGCTCGCGAAGCTGTCGAAGGACATCGAGTCCAAGGACCAGATCGCCGCCACCGCCTCCATCTCCGCCGGTGACTCGACCGTCGGCGACATCATCGCCGAGGCGATGGACAAGGTCGGCAAGGAAGGCGTCATCACGGTCGAGGAGTCGAACACGTTCGGCCTCGAACTCGAGCTGACCGAGGGTATGCGCTTCGACAAGGGCTACATCTCCGGTTACTTCGTGACCGACCAGGACCGTATGGAGACCGTCCTCGACGACCCGTACATCCTGATCGTCAACTCGAAGATCTCGGCCGTCAAGGACCTGCTCCCGACGCTCGAGAAGATCATGCAGTCGGGCAAGTCCCTCGTCATCATCGCCGAGGACGTCGAGGGCGAAGCCCTCGCGACGCTGATCGTCAACAAGATCCGTGGCACCTTCAAGTCCGTGGCCGTCAAGGCCCCCGGCTTCGGTGACCGCCGCAAGGCCATGCTGGGCGACATCGCGATCCTGACCGGCGGTCAGGTCATCAGCGAGGAGCTCGGGCTCAAGCTCGAGAACGTGTCGCTGGACCTGCTCGGCCAGGCCCGCAAGATCGTCATCACCAAGGACGAGACGACCATCGTCGACGGTGCCGGTGACGAGGACCAGATCAACGGTCGCGTCCAGCAGATCCGCAACGAGATCGACAACTCCGACTCGGACTACGACCGCGAGAAGCTCCAGGAGCGCCTCGCGAAGCTCGCCGGTGGCGTCGCCGTCATCAAGGTCGGCGCGGCCACCGAGGTCGAGCTGAAGGAGCGCAAGCACCGCATCGAGGACGCCGTTCGCAACGCGAAGGCCGCCGTCGAAGAGGGCATCGTCCCCGGCGGTGGTGTCGCGCTGGTCCAGGCCGGTGCGACCGCGTTCGACAAGCTCGAGCTCGAGGGTGACGAGGCGACCGGTGTCACGCTGGTGCGCGCCGCGCTGTCCGCTCCGCTGAAGCAGATCGCCGCGAACGCGGGTCTCGAAGGCGGCGTCGTCGCCGAGCGCGTGGCGAACCTGCCCGCCGGTCAGGGCCTCAACGCCGCGACCGGTGAGTACGTCGACATGCTCGCCGAGGGCATCAACGACCCGACCAAGGTGACGCGTTCCGCTCTGCAGAACGCCGCCTCGATCGCGGCGCTGTTCCTGACGACCGAGGCCGTCGTCGCCGACAAGCCGGAGAAGGCCGCGGCCGACCCGGGCGCCGGTGCCGGTGACATGGGCGGCATGGGCGGCTTCTAGCCCCCGCGTCGTTCAAGTACGACTCGAAGCGGTCCGGTCCCTCACGGGGCCGGGCCGCTTTCGTCGTGCCCCAATGGTTCTGAGATCGGGGGAACCGGGGCGAGCGGGTCCGCGTCACAGTAGGTATGAGACGCATCATGATCACGCTCGTGGCAGCGCTGGCCGTCGGTGGCGCGGCGGCGTGCCAGCCGAAGGCCGAACCGGCGAGCTCCGAGAAGACGACGAACGTCGACGATTCCAAGACCGAACCGGGAGACGAGACCATGTCGGACGGTCTTCCCGAGTTCACGACCGTGACGATCACGAAGTCCGGCGGCATCGCCGGGATCACCGAGACGGTGACGATCGACGCCGACGGCGCGTGGAGCTACGTCAAGGCGCGAATGGCCCCGCAGGACGGGACCTTGGAGGGGGAACGCCTGTCACAGTTGCGCTCGCTGGTCGCCGATCCCGAACTGACGACGAAGGGGGAGCCCTCGACCGACCAGTGCGCCGACATGTTCGTGTACGCGGTCACCGCCGAGACGGCCGACGGGAAGACCGTCGAGACCGCGACGGACGACTGTGGGATCGCCCCCAACGAGACGATGGGTCACCTGCTGGACCTCGTCATCGAGGCGACCCCAATGTAGCGGCCGAGCTCACCGACACCCCGGCACACGGTGACCGCGCGAAGCGGGGGCCCGGCGATTCGCCGGGCCCCCGCTTCGCGCGGCGTCTCTCAGAACTCGCGCCGCAGCAGGTGGGCCAGTTCCTCGGCCCAGTACGTGCAGATGATGCCGGCTCCCGCGCGACGGATCGACGTCGCCGTCTCGACGATCATGCGTTCGCGGTCCACCCAGCCGTTGGCAGCGGCGGCCTCGACCATCGCGTACTCGCCCGACACCTGGTAGGCGGCGACCGGCACGGTCACCTCCGCCGCGACGGCGGCGACGATGTCCAGGTACGGCAGCGCCGGTTTCACCATGACGATGTCGGCGCCTTCGGCGATGTCGAGGGCTACCTCGCGCAGCGCTTCGCGGGCGTTGCCCGGGTCCTGCTGGTAGGTGCGCCGGTCTCCATCCAAAGCAGAGTCGACGGCGTCGCGGAACGGCCCGAAACAGGCGGAGGCGTACTTCACGGCGTACGCGAGCAGGCTCGTGTCCGTGCAGCCCGCTCGGTCGAGCTCGGCGCGCACGGCGCCGATCTGGCCGTCCATCATCCCGGAGGCGCCGAGCATGTGCGCCCCGGCTTCGGCCTGCGCCAATGCCATCCGGCCGTATTGCTCCAATGTGGCGTCATTGTCGACACTGCCGTCCGGCCCCAGCACCCCGCAATGACCGTGGTCGGTGAACTCGTCGAGGCACAGGTCCGACATGACGACGAGCGCGTCACCTACCTCGGCCACCGTGTCGGCGATCGCGACGTTGAGGACTCCGTCGGGGTCGATACCGGCCGAACCGTACGCGTCGCGCGTCTTCGGGATCCCGAACAGCATGACGCCGCCGAGGCCCGCGCCGGCCGCCGAGGCGACGGCCTTGCGCAGCGAATCGCGCGTGTGCTGGACGACGCCCGGCATCGAGGCGATCGGGTGCGGCGCGTCGAGGCCCTCCTTGACGAACAGCGGCAGGACCAACTGCGACGGGTGCAACCGAGTCTCGGACACCAGGGCGCGCATGGCCTTCGTCGTCCGCAGACGACGTGGCCGCACCTCGGGGAACCCGCCCGTCATGACCGGAACCTCAGGGCCGTCGGGCCCTGGACCTTCGCGCCGCGCCGCTGCTTGACGGGGGCCTCGGCCATCCGCTGCTTCAGTTCGACGGCGTACTCGGCGAGCGATTCGACGAGGTCGGGAACGCTCGCGTTCTCGGGACGGGCGTCGACCCGCAGGCCGAACTCGGTCGCGGTCTCGGCGGTGTGCGGGCCGATCACGGCGACGACGGTGCGCGCGTGCGGCTTGCCCGCGATGCCGACCAGGTTGCGCACGGTGGAGGACGAGGTGAACAGCACCGCGTCGAAGCCGCCGGACTTGATCGCGTCGCGGATCTCGGCGGGCGGCGGGGACGCGCGCACCGTCCGGTAGGCGGTGACGTCGTCGACCTCCCAGCCACGCTCCTGGAGACCGGCCGACAGGACCTCGGTGGCGATGTCGGCGCGCGGCAGCAGAACGCGGCTCACCGGGTCGAGCACCTGGTCGTACGGCGGGAAGTCGGCGAGCAGACCGTCGCTGGACTGGTCGCCGGATGGCAGCAGCTCGGGTTCGATGCCGAAGGCGCGCACGCGCTCGGCGGTCGCTTGGCCGACGCACGCGATCTTGATGCCGCCGAAGGCGCGGGCGTCCAGGCCGTGCTCGGCGAACTTCTCCCAGATCGCCTTGACGGCGTTGGCGGAGGTGAACACGATCCAGGCGTACCGGCCGTCGACGAGGCCCTTGACGGCGCGCTCCATCTGGGCGGGGGTGCGCGGCGGTTCGACGGCGATCGTCGGCACCTCGCACGGGATCGCGCCGTAGGTGCGCAGCTTCGCGCTCATCGCGCCGGCCTGCTCCTTCGTGCGCGGGATGAGGACCTTCCAGCCGTACAGCGGCCGGTTCTCCCACCAGCCGAGCTTGCCGCGCTCGTCCACACCGTGGCCGATGCTCAGGACGACGCGTCCGGCGAAGCCGAGCGCGGCCTCGACGAAGGTGTCGACGGTCGAGGACGTCGTGAACTGGGTCTCGCCGGTCACGTCACCGGTCACGGCGACGGTGGTGCTCGGGGTGATCCCGGCGGCCAGCAGCGCGTCGCGCACGCCGGACAGGAGCGAGACGTCGGCGGACAGCGTGAGGCTGCCGGTGGCGACGGCGGAGGTCAGGGTGGCGGGCGTGAGCGCGACCGGGTCGGTCACGTCGACGACGGTGCGCGCCTCCGTCGGCGGCATTCCGGCGTATCCGGCGACAGCGGAGGCGTAGCCAATGCCGGGAATGACTTCGACCGGGATGTCCGTGTTCGAGATCTCGGCGATCTCGGCCGCGACGGCGGCGTTCGGGTAGGCGTCTCCCGCGACGAGCCGGGCGACGTTGCGGCCCTCGGCGGCGGCGGCGATCAGGTCCTTCACGAGCTCGCCGGGCGCGGCGTCGGCGTTGGTGAAGACGGTCTGTTCACCGGCGATCTCGGTGATGGCGTCGAGCAGCGGGCTCGGTATCGTGCGATCGCACACGACGAGTTCGGCGGACTCGATCGCGTCGACCGCGCGCCTGGTCAGCAGGCCGGGATCTCCGGGCCCGGTGCCGACGAACCGCACGCGTCCGGCGATGTTTCGGACATTGCTCATGTACTTCGCTCCATCAGATGTGTTGGTCGGTTGGCCGAGTCGGCGCCGTAACTCGCGAACAGCGAGCCGTCCGGCGCCCCGCCCCCGGCATTCGTCGTGTCGCGCCGGTCGTCGAGGTTATCCGACAACCGGGCAAATGTCACTTTCGAGTCCTTTGTAGTCACATATCGTTCGTGTCGGATGTGGTGGGGGACACCCGAAGGCAATCGGCCACATCACCACCGTCGACGGATTGCAGCACGGGCGAATCGAGCGCGAACAGTTCTCGAACCATTCGCGTGTACGACTCACCGCCGGGTTCGGCGGCGAGCTGACGGACTCGCACCGTCGGTTGGTGCAGGAGTTGTCGGACGACCCGGTGCACGGTGTGCGCGACTTCGGCGCGCTGGTCGTCGGTGAGTTCGGGGGTGCGGCGGGTCAGCCGCGACAGTTCCGCGTCGACCACTTCGTCGGCACGGGTGCGCAGCGCCGCCACGGTCGGCGCGACCTGCGCCGACAGGGCGACGGTGCGGAAGGCGTCGGTCTCCTCGGCGAGGATGCGCTCGGCCGCCTCCAGGTATCCGCCGCCCGCGGCGAGGCCGCCGCTCGCGGACAGGGCGGCGATGTCGACGAGCGTCACGCCCGCCAATCCCTCCACATCGGATGCCACGTCGCGCGGAACCGCGACGTCGCACACGATCAACCGCGATCGCCGCGCGGCCAAGGTGGCCGCGTCGAGGATCGGCGCGGGCGCGCCGGTGGCGGTGACGATGACGTCGACCTCGGGCAGGACCGCGGCGAGCTCGTCGAGTCGCCAGACACGCGCGTCGTAGTTGGCGGCGAGCCGCTTCGCGCGCTCGATGTCGCGGTTGGCGACGTGCAGCGTGGCGACGCCACGACGGCGCAACGCCGAGGACGCCAGAGCGCCCATCGATCCGGCACCGATGACGAGGGCGGATGCTCCGTCCACATCGGTCTCAGCGAGCTCCGTCGCCCGATCGAGGACGGCCGCGACGACGCTCGGCGCGGCGGCGTCCACATGGGCTTCATTGTGGACTCGTTTGCCGACGCGCAGTGCCGTCTGCATGAGTTCGTGCAGCGTCCGTGCCGCGAAACCGTGGTCCCTGGCGAGGTCGTAGGCATCGCGGAACTGGCCGAGGATCTGCGCCTCACCGGCGACGAGCGAGTCGAGACCCGAGGCGACGGCGAAGGCGTGCCGAATCGCGTCGCCCTCGTGGCGGACGTAGAGGTGGCCGGACAGTTCGTCGACGGCGACCCCGGCGTGGCGGGCGAGCAGCTCCGCGATCTGGGTCAGACCGCCGTGGAAGCTGTCGACGGCGGCGTACACCTCGGTCCTGTTGCATGTGGACAGGACGACGGTCTCGGCGACGTACCGCCCGGCGAGCAGCTCGGTGGCGAGCTCGACCGTGCGCGCGGACGGGATCGACAGCCGTTCCAGCATCGACACGGGAGCGGTTCGGTGTGACGCCCCCACCACCAGCAGATTCACTACGCCACCTTATCCACGGACTGTGCGATGGCCGCGTTGTCGCGAGCCTTGCGGTGCTCATGGAACGACAGGATCTGCATCTCGATCGCCAGGTCGACCTTGCGAACGTCGACGTTGTCCGGCACGTCGAGCACGCACGGCGCGAAGTTCAGGATGCTCGTCACACCAGCTTTAACGAGCGAGTCGGCGACACGCTGCGCCGCCGACGGCGGCGTCGTGATGATGGCGATCGAAATGCCCTCCGCGCCGACGACCTTGTGCAGCTGGTCGATGTGGTGGACGGGCAGACCGCCGACGGTGGTGCCGACGAGTTCCGGCGCGACGTCGAACATCGCGACGATCGCGAAACCCCGCTTGGTGAACCCGGCGTAGCCCGCGAGCGCGGCACCGAGGTGTCCGGCTCCGACGAGCGCGACCGAGCGATGCCGAGTCAGCCCGAGGACGCTCGAGATGTGCGTGGCGAGGGAGGTGATGTCATAGCCGACACCGCGCACGCCATAGGAACCCAAGTGGGACAGGTCTTTGCGGAGTTTCGCTGAGTTGACACCGGCCGCGGCGGCGAGGCCCTCGCTGGAGATCGTCTTCTCGCCGGCTTCCGACAGAGTGTGGAGCGCGTGCAGGTATTCGGGGAGGCGCGCGACGGTCGCGTCGGGGATGTCGCGTGGATCCGGCGGGGCCGGGGTCGCGTCGATGGGATTCGATCCGATCGGCAAGGTGCTCTCCGAATGATGGCGAAGACGGCGCCAGCTCGTCGGGGCGTCGTCGTGGCGGGTGCTCGCGGATCAGCTTAGGCGCTTGTGAAGGTTTGCACAAATCGAGCGGGGCACGGCGAGTGCGAGGTCACGGCCGCGAGGCGGCGACGTCGACGCAGGTCAGGCGCGATACCGGGCGTGGACCGACCGGCCCGGCCACATCGAGCAAGGATGTGCCACCCGTCACGTCACGATGGGAGGCTTCCCGATCACCCGACGGTGGCGTCGGTTCCGGGCCCCGAACCGAGCGCGTCGGCGGCGACGGGCCGGTGGTCCGCGCCCGGACGCATGGCGGTCTCGGCCCCGCGCCACGGCTCGTTCGCACGGTTCGAGTACGAACCGCCGTGGGAATCCACTTCCGCGGCGTCGGCGCTGGATGGACGCGCCGAGAGCCGGAGGTGCCTACTGGTGTTCGGCACCGCGGGGGATGCGGAAGCGCCGACAAGTCCACGAGACGATCGGTGCTCACCCTGCGGGACACCGGGTTCCCACGGCCTAGTCGGTTGACGCGATCGCGATCGCGTCGGCGAGCGAATCGGCGACCGGGACGCCCACGGCCTCAAGCGCCGAGCGGGCCGTGAACCCCTTGCTGTACAGAACGCAACGCGCGCCGACGGCCGCGGCCGCGAGCGCGTCGTCGACAGAGTCCCCGATCAGTACGCAGTCGGGGCCGTCGATCGACAGCGCCTCCAAGTGCGCCACCAGGAACGGCCGCTTCGAGTCCTCCGAGGGCCGACGGAGGCCGTCGACCCGCGCGAAATGCGGGGTCAATCCGAAGGTGTCGACGAGCGGGACCAACTCGCGGTGATGCCACATGGACAACAACGACTGGGTGCCGCGCCAGGACGACAGCGCCTCCGACGCGCCGAGCGACAACTGACAACCGGGCAGACGGACGCGATAGTCCGAGTGGAACTGCTCGTCGAGTTTGACGAACTCCTCCGGCGTCAACGGCCGCCCGAGCAGCTCCCCGTAGTACTCGATGATCGGGCGCCGAAACCGGGCGCGGTGCGTGTCCGGGTCGACGTCCAGGCCGCCCGCGCCCGTGATGACGGTCGACGTCGCGGCGGCGACCAGCGCGAAGTCGTCGAGCAGGGTCCCGTTCCAGTCCCACACCAAGTGCGCAGCCATGCCCCGAAGTCTAGGGGCCGCGTTCCGATCCCTCAACCTCCGAGGAGGCGGCCCACGGTTCCTCCACCATCGAAGGGGGAGACTTTCGCCTCCACCCCTCGCACTCCCCCCTCCACCGTGGCCGACCCCAGACGGCGCGAAGGCCAGGCCATCGGACCAGCCCCAGTCCTAGTCACGACCAACCCCGTCAAGCCCTCAGATCGCGGAGCAACCGCTCCTCCTCGACACGCCAGTAGCCGTGCTCTTTGTCGTCGAGCAGTACGACGGGGAGTCGGTCGCCGTATTCGCGGGCGAGGTGGTCGTCGGTGGCGACGTCGATCTCGACCCAGTCCACACCGGAGTGTTGAGAGACGCGCGCCATCGCCGAACGGGCCTCGACACACAGGTGACAGTCCTTGGTAGTCAACAGCTTCAGTCTCACTACTATGTCTCCCCTATGGATAACAGTCGGCTGTGGACGCCCATTAGCCTATTCGGAACGCCCGTGTGGACGCCCCGGGAAAGCATCCATCGAAAGTGTGACAATCTCACGAGTCGCACATCTGGTCCGTTACCGGCCACCGCGAATCGGGACACAATCGTCCAACCGAGTAATCAAGTCCACACGAATCGGCGATTTTGGTCCTATCATCATCGGGTCGGTTCGCCTTCAGACCTTGGGAACCGACATCCCCTCACCCGAGGAGGCCCAGTGCCCGGCACCGTACCGGTGGTCACCACAGCAGACGTCGCGGTCGACATCCGCGTCGCGACAGACACCCTGACGGGTGGGCTGTCGTCTCTTCGACGCATGCTCGCCGTCGATGTCAGCCCCCCGAGGGTGGACGTTCCGCAACAAGTGGACAGTCGCATGGTCAACACGCAACGAAAGAGCCGCCCGTCCCCACGACCGCGCACGAGTTCACGCGGCGACGGTTCGGGCGACGGAGGACAGAACACCACCGACAACGACGAGTCCGGATCCAGTGAGGTCAAACGGCTCGTCGCGGCGGCTCAGGCCGGCGACGTCGAGGCGTTCGGTCGCATCTACGACCGATACAACGAGACCGTCTACCGCTTCATCTACTTCCGAGTCGGCAACCGCCAACTCGCCGAGGATCTCGCGTCCGAGACCTTCCTGCGAGCGCTGCGACGGATAGCCTCGTTCACGTGGCAGGGGCGCGACTTCGGCGCCTGGCTCGTGACGATCGCGCGCAACCTCGTCGCCGACCACTTCAAGTCGGGCCGTTACCGGCTGGAGATGGCGACCGCGGAGATCCTCGACATCGACCGGGAGGAACGCTCCCCCGAGGGCGACCCGGAGAGCATGGTGTGCGACAAGCTCACCAACATCACGCTGCTGCGGGCGGTCCAAGAACTCAACCCTGACCAGCAGGAATGCATCATCCTGCGGTTCCTCCAGGGCTTCACCGTCGCCGAGACGGCGAGGGCGATGAGCAAGAACGAGGGCGCGATAAAGGCGCTCCAGTACCGCGCCGTTCGGACTTTGGCTCGACTGCTCCCCGAGGGCTTCAGCCGCTGATTCGGTGCGCGCCCCCGCGCGACCCATCCACCGAAAACCACCCTTCAAGGCATTCTTCAGCGTAAATATGGCCACGTATTCTGGGATAACCGTAACCTCTTGCCGCCCCCATCCGTTGGAACGGTTGCAATGGTCGGCACCGCACGACGAGAGGGGGTGCGCGACTTGATCGGCAATCCGTTGGACAAGCGCCGAGCCGAACGTTTCAACGAGCTCCTGACCGAAGCCGAGACGGGACGGAGGCGCCACACCAAAACCACTCATGACGAGGACCTGCGACCGCTGGTCGATATTGGACAGGCCCTCTCCACCGCAAGTCGGCAGTCCACCGACGCCAGCGCTCCACGCCCCGAGTTCGCCGCCGAGCTACGGCAACGACTCATGGCTGTCGCCGCCGTCGGTGGTCTCGGGTCGGAATCGGACGCCCCACCAAGGGCGGACCCGGTTCCGTCCCGACCACGCGCCCGCAGGCGTTTCATCATCGCCGGGGCGCTCGCCGCCGCCGTTTTCGGTTTGACCGGAGTGTCGACCGCCAGCGGCGACGCGCTGCCCGGCGAGGCCTTGTACCCCGTCAAACGATCCACCGAGCACGCCCAGCTCGCACTGGCCGGTTCCGACGTCAATCGGGGCCAGCTGTACTTCGAATTCGCGCGGACGCGGCTCTTCGAGGCCGAACAGGTCATCAAGGACCCGGCCGCCGTCACGATCGCCTTCAACGACATGGACGACGACATCCGTTGGGGCATGCAAGAACTGACCTCCGCAGCAGTCGATCGCGCGGACCCCGCCGTGCTCGACATCATCGATGACTTCCTCGACTCGCACCGTGCCGACGTCGCCGCCCTGGCCGACCGTCTGCCGGTGGAGGCCCGCCCCGAGGCCGCCGAGTCGATCGACCTCTCGACGCCTCCATCGAGCGCGTCGAACAGCTCCGCCTCGCCATGCCCTGCACCGAGGACGCGACGCAACTGCGCTCCGACGAGCTCGGCCCGCTCCCCGGCCAGTGCGAGGCGCAGTCCACCCCTGGTGGCGACGGCACGTTCGCCACCGGCGACACGACGACGAACAGCCCGCCCGACGACACGTCGTCGACGCCGGGCGAGAGCGATCCGTCCGCGTCGCCAAGCCCGTCCCCCTCGACGTCACCCTCCCCGACCGAAGACGAGGAGGACGACGGAGGCGGCGGCCTACTGTCCGAATTGGGCGATCTGTTGTCGGGGATCTTCGGATGAGCCCACGGGAGCACGCCGCCGCGTCGACGGTCGAGACTGATCAAGGCGACGACGGCGGTGTGCCTCCGCCACGCATTCCAGATACGCTCGACGGCGTGGCAAACGACAAGCCGGACGAAACCCCGGCGGAGCGCCCCGCCGACGGACAACCCGAGCGCTCCGCGGCATTCTTCGATGTCGACAACACGCTCGTACACGGCGCGTCGATCTACTGGTTCGCTCGGGGGCTCGCCGCGCGCCGGTTCTTCCGAAACCGCGACCTCGCTCGTTTCGCCTGGCAACAGGCCCGCTTTCGGATGCGCGGCAAGGAAAACCGTGATCACATCGCGGACATCAAGGAATCGGCCCTGTCCTTCGTCGCCGGTCGCCGGGTCGCCGACATCGTCACTCTCGGCGAGGAGATCTTCGCCGAGACGATCGAGGCCCGCATCTGGTCGGGAACGCGCGCGCTCGCCGAGGCGCACCTGACGGCCGGGCAACGCGTGTGGTTGGTCACGGCGACCCCGGTCGAGTTGGCGAGCATCATCGCGCGGCGCCTCGGTTTCACGGGCGCGATCGGCACGGTCGGCGAGGTTCGTGACGGCCTGTACACGGGCAGGCTCGTCAGCGACATCATGCACGGCCCGGCGAAGGCGGACGCGATCCGCGAGCTCGCCATCCTGGAGGGGCTCGACCTGTCGGAGTGCACGGCCTACAGCGATTCGGCGAACGACCTGCCGATGCTGTCCGCCGTCGGGCACGCCGTCGCCATCAATCCGGACCCGAGGCTCCGCCGTATCGCGCGAATCAACGGCTGGCAGGTGCGCGACTTCCGCGCCGGACGTAAGGCGATCCGCCTCGCCGTGCCCGCCGCCGTCGCGGCCGGGGCCGCCGCCGGCGCGATCGCCGGCAGCGCGGCCTGGCGCCGCCGCACCGGACGCCGCCCTTAACCCATGCGGAAGCCCTCGGACGATGGACGCATTCGACGGCCCCAAGCAGAGGGGACCCTATAGGTAGCGTCTGGCTTCGGAAGCGAAACGTGACACACCTGAACGGTCCAAAACGCCAAGAAGGCTCAAGACCGTCCGGGGTTCTCGGCGATACCGCTGTGCCTGGCGGGTCAATGCGTCGAGTGTCCTGCCCGGATAGAGGTCCAGCTGATCCAGAAGATAGAGGTCCAGCTGATCCAGAAGGAAGTCGTCCGGGCTGACAGCTTCGATGTGGTAAGGCTGAAGATCCTTGGCTTTGAAGTCGCTCCCATTGGCGGTGACGATCACCTCGGCGCCACCGCAGATGGCCGCCGCCAGGACATGCCGATCCTTTGGATCGTTGGGCATGTCCGATATCAGCGGTTCGTAACCGGTGACCTCGGCGTCCCTGAAATACCTGCGCATCTGTGCGATCCGTCGATCCGCGGCCTCCTGCGGAATCCGTGTCGCCAGATTTCTGCGAAGCTCCGTCAGGATATCCACCGACCACAGCGGACGGTACGCGCACTCCTCCGCGAGTGACAACAACGTGTCGCACAGGTACGCCGGATACAACACACGTGTCCAGCATCGCTGGAAAGCCCACCCCTGGTCCCCTTTTACCTGCTCTGGCCCGGCGGTTCGATCGTGTCGTATTGGCCGGACGCCTCGCCTTCGGCGACCATCTCGTCAAGACCGACGCGTCGTTCCGCACGGCTACAGTCCTGGTATTCCATGACATCCCGCAGCAACAACCTGCGGTGTCTGCCTCGCATGCTGTGTGGAATCTCCCCTTCGTCCAGGAGACGAACCAGCGTCGGACGGGAGATGCTCAGCAGATCAGCGGCTTCCTGCGTGGTGAGCATGGTGTTGTGCGGTGCGATCGTGATGGCGAGGCCTTGAGACAACGCCTCCACGACCTCACGCAGGGCCCGATAGACCTCGCTGGGTAGCTCGATCAATTCACCGCTCGGGGCCACCAACTTGGCCTGCCGCGTAGGATGCGCCGCCAGCAAGCGCGCCACCGCGTCCAGCCTCAGATGCTCCTGCGGTGGCAGGATCGTTCTTTCCTCCAGAATGCCGACCATGACGCACACCTCCGGCCCCCAGGATACCAGTATTCGAAAAAAACGAAACAGCTTCGGACGTAACGCCGACCCACCCGTTGGCGTCCGGAGCGGCAGGGCAGGTGTGGGTGGGGCGAACGCTTGGGT
>NZ_CBCRZX010000025.1:0-69635 GCF_965137155.1 Stackebrandtia soli | reverse complement strand
GGGCATGGGGCGTGCGGGGTGAACGTGCCGGGGTGAACGTGCGGGGTGAAATCGTCGAGCGGGATCACCGGGGCGGCGGCGTGATCGGTTCGCCGCGTGCCGTCCGGTCGCCTGTGGATAACCACGGGTAACCTCTGTGCCACGGCGAGGAGCTCGGCGAGTGGGGGATCCGACGTTCGTCGGCGCGGTTGTTCCCCAATTGTTCTCATACCGTCTTGTCGTTGTTGGGGTCGGTTCGATAGAAATAGCCCGCACCCTTCCCGAAAGAGATTGCCATATGCACACCCCTCGTAAGAGAGTGTTGTTCGCGACCGTGGCGGCAGCCGCCATCGGTCTTCCGTTGACCGCTGTTCCGGCGTTCGCGGCCGACGCGCTCACCATCGCGGAGATTCAGGGCGCGTCCCATGTTTCTCCCTACAATGGACAAGCTGTCGCGGACGTCCCCGGCATCGTGACCGCGGTGTCCCGCAACGGGTTCTGGATGCAATCCGCCACGCCCGACAACGACCCCGCCACCAGTGAGGGGATCCTGGTCTACACCAAGGCCCCGACGGTGGCGATCGGCGACTCGGTGACGGTCTCCGCCAAGGTCAAGGAATACCGGCCCGGCAGCATCGACGGCGCGAACCTCGCGGTCACCGAGCTGATCGAGCCGGTCGTGACGGTCGTCGGCACCGGCGAGCTGCCGGAACCGACGGTGATCGGCCCCGGCGGCCGGGTCGCGCCCGACGCGATCCACACCGCCAACCCCGGAGACATCGAGATCGATGGTGTCTTCGATGTCGACGCCAATGCCATCGACTTCTACGAGTCGATGGAGGGCATGCTCGTGCGCGTCTCGGACGCCGTCGCGGTCAGCCCGACNAGCTCCTATGGGGAGCTCGTCGTCCTGCCCGGCGGTGACGGAGCCAACCGCACCGATCGGGGCGGCGTCAAGGCCACCGAGGCCGACACCAACACCGAGCGCGTCATGCTGAAGAACCTGCTCGCGCCGCTGCCGAAGGCCAACGTCGGAGACAGTCTGCCGGGCGACATCGACGGCGTGCTCGACTATGACTTCGGCAACTTCAAGGTCAACGTCCTCGCCACTCCGTCCCTTGTTGACAATGGGCTGGAGCGCGAGGTGACCCGGGCGCACGAGTCCGACGAGTTGGCGGTCGCGACGTACAACGTCGAGAACCTCGACGCGGGCGACTCGGCGACCGTCTTCGCGCGGCACGGCGAGAGCATCGCGGTCAACCTGGCGTCCCCGGACATCCTCGCCATCGAGGAGATCCAGGACGACACGGGCTCGACCGACGACGGCGTCGTCTCCGCCACCGCGACCCTCGACCTGTTGGTCGAGGCGATCGAGGCGGCCGGCGGCCCGACGTACGAGTACCGCCAGATCGACCCCGCGAACAACATGGACGGTGGACAGCCCGGCGGCAACATCCGCGTCGGTTTCCTGTTCAACCCCGAGCGCGTCGACTTCACCGACGTCGCGGGCGGCGACGCGACCACCCCGGTCGAGGTCCGCTCCGAGAAGGTGAAGAAGGACTGCCAGCCGTGGTGGTGGGTCGGCTGCTGGTTGTTCGGCGGCAACAAGAAGACCGTGCCCGCGCTCAGCGTTTCGCCGGGCCGGATCGCGCCCGCCGACGCGGCGTGGGACGAGTCCCGCAAGCCGCTCGTCGGTGAGTTCGTCTTCGAGGGCGAGAAGGTGTTCGTCGTGGCGAACCACTTCGCGTCCAAGGGCGGCGACGACCCGCTGTACGGCCGTTTCCAGTCGCCGACGCGGATCAGCGAGGAGCAGCGCCACGCGCAGGCGATCGTCGTCAACGACTTCGTCAAGCGGATTCAGGACGTCGACCGCCGTGCCAACGTGGTCGTCCTGGGCGACATCAACGACTTCGAGTACTCGCAGACCGTCGCCGAACTGACGGCGGACGAGGCCCTCGCGGTCGGTTACGACCTGCTGGACGAGTCGGAGCGGTACAGCTACGTCTTCGAAGGCAACTCGCAGGTGCTCGACCAGATCCTGGTCAGCCCGAACCTGATGGACGATTCCGAGCTCGACGTCGTGCACGTCAACGCGGAGTTCGCCGACCAGGCCAGCGACCACGACCCGAGCGTGATTCGCATTCGACTGTAGAGGTTCATCGGGTCGGGCGGAATCCCGTTCGAACCCGATGCTGCGTAACGAATCCGGTGAGCCACCCACGCGGGTGACTCACCGGATCTCTTCGTTCTCCACCTGTCCGCGATCCCTTCTCGCGACGTCGCATCAACCGGACTCGACGACGGAACGGTAGGCGCGCATGGACCGGAGCAGTCTGAATCCGAGTCGTTCGAATTCCGCGGCCCGTTCCGGGCGGGCCACGATCTCCACATGAGATATGTCGTGGTTCGCGAACAGCAGTCGCACCGACGACGCCAACAGATCGTCGCGTACCTGGGACCGGCGCTCGTCCGGCAGGTCGGGATCGACGCCGATGTGTTCGATCAGGCCGGTCGACGATCCGGGGATGACGACGCGGGTGCCGTAACCGAGGACCGTTTCCCCTGCTAGGGCGACCAACAAAGGCACGTCGTCGGCGACGATCTGTTCGGCCGATCGATGTGCCTCCGGGTGCGTGAGCCGATGTATTCGCGCGAACGAGGCGAGGTGGTGCGGCTCGGCGGGGAGGATGACGTTCTCGGGTTCGGGTGTCTCCACCTCACGTCCGATGCTTCGGGTATCGAAGGCTCCGGCCAGGACCATGCCGTGGCGGCGCGCGAAACCCGTGACGGTGGCGTTGCGTTCGTCGCAGAAGACCTCGTGTTCGGTGTTCCGTGCGGGGATGTGCGGAGCCAGCGCGGCGAACAGCCCGTCGGCGATCGCGTCGTCGGCCGTCCAGGGCCCGTGCAGCCACGCGCGGGTCGAAACCGGGTCCCACTCGGCGATCATCAACCCGACCCGGTCGGCATGACGAACACAATGGGCGATCACCGAGCCCTTCTCCATGTTCGCGATCTCGGCCGACACCTCGTCGGCCCGGGTGCTCAGGTAGCCGACGTGCGCTGAGGCGTCGGCGTTGCGGTCGGCGATCCAGGCCGCCACCTCCGCGATTTCCGTAGTGGACAGTAGCGAGGTGGGCGTGGTGGAGAGGGTCATTCCTTCCGGAGTGGCCATATCGGACGATGCGGGGTCGAGCGCTTTGGCGGGGGCGTTGTCGGGGGTTTCCATGGTGATGGCTCCAAGATCGTGTGCTCGGTCTGGGCGGTATCCATCCGTCCACGTTCGAGTCCTCGGTGTTCTCGGGTAATCGGATCCGAGGAGAATCCGGATTGACGGCGCCGTCTAAGGTGACGCCATGATGCCTATCCAGCAGGGATACCCGAATGTGGGCGGAGCTTCGGGGCCCGCCTATCTGTCGGCCGTGCTGTTCGTGGTGTGCGCCCTCTTCTCGTTCGTATTGGCCTCGGTCACGATGGGCGACGTGCCGGTGATCGAGGTCGACCTCGCCGGGGTCGGCATGGCGTTCACAATGGACTTCACTGGCAATCGGGACTTCGGGATATCGGCGACGATCACGACCGGATGCGTCACTCTCACCGCCGCGGCGCTGATGTTCGCGCGGTTGCGTTTCGCCCGGTGGACGCTCGGCTCGATCGGCATCGTCGTCAGCTTGTACTACCTGATCGCGTTGTTCGTCTTCACGTCCCAGGAAGCGCCGATCGACCTGCTGATGCTCATGATCGTGTTCGGTCTGTTGTGGATCACGTCGACGGTCTTCGTGTTCCTGCCGGTGACGGCGCGGGCGCTGCGGCGCTAGCGTTGCCGCGCTTCAGAACCCGAGTAGGGACGGTACGTCCCGCATCGTCGTGACCACCTCGTCGGCGCCCGCGTCCCGCAGCCGTTCGGCGGAGGCCAGCGCGGCGTGGCCGATGACGCGCATTCCGGCGGCACGGGCGGCGGTCACCCCGGCGGTCGAGTCCTCGATCACCACGCAGTCCGACGCCTCGACCGCGTGCGAGGCGGCGGCGTGCAGGAACAGGTCCGGCGCGGGCTTGCCACGCTCCACCATGGATGCACTGTAGACGTTCGCGTCGAACAGGGACGCCAATCCGGTGAGGTTCAGGCGAAGCGCGATCTCGTCCGGGGTGCCCGATGACGCGATGCAGTAGTCGCTGCCGCGGGTTCGCAACGCCTCCACCAGTTCGCGGGCCCCGTCGACGGGAGCCAACTCGCGGCGCAGCACGGTCTCGCAACGGCGTTCGTACTGGTGGACGAAGTCGGGGGGCAACGCCCGACCCAGACTCGCTTCGATGAGGCCGACGCAGTCGCTGGTGCGTTTGCCCATGTAGAGGGCGACGGATTCCTCGAAGGTCGTCGGCAGGCCGTGCTCGGTGATCAACGCCGCGAACACCACATTGGAAATACGCTCGGAGTCGACGAGCACGCCGTCGTTGTCGAATATGACCAGGCGGGGATGAGACACGTGAGTCCTTTCATCGTGTTGAGACGAGCGTCATCGAGATCGACGCAGCGACACCTGTCACTGTCCAATGCGGCGGGGCCGCCGCCCGGCTAGGCTTCGTCGGGGTGATCGCCTCACGCCGCAACGGAGCGGTCAACGGTCAACACGCACGAGCCTGACACGGCACAACGTGACGGTGGCGAAACGTGAAGCGAAAGAGTTAACAGTCACAGCGCTCGCATGTAACGGCGCGGTGATGTGGCGCGTGTCTGATGGGGCGGACACGACGGATCACGCATCGGGCAGAGAAGGGCATCGGGTCGATGAACACAACGAACACGCTGGAACGGCCGCGCGCGACGCGCGAACTACTTCCCACCTCGCGACAGGTCGCGAGCGTGGGCCGGGTCATGTCGGCGGCACTGTCGGCGGCCGGCTCCTACGCCGGACGGGCGGGCGCCACCGCCGTCCTGTGGTGGGCGTTCACCTCCACCACGGCCCATCCCGACGAGTGACGCGTTCGGCCGGCCCGTGGGCCGGCCGACGGCGGCGACGTCTCGCCCGGTGCTCAGTCGCCGATGACGAGCTCGTCCAACGCGATGCGCTGACGGGGAGCGACGTCGGGAGCGCGGACGTCGTCCTCCAGGACGGCCGGATCGCCGGCCGTTCCGACCGCTGCGATCGTCGTCGGCACCAGCGTCTCGTCGAGCCCGAATTCCGCCGCCAGTCCGGCGGCGTCGAAGCCCGCCATCTGGCGCACCGTCAGTCCCTCCGTCAACGCCTGGAATGACAGGTGCGCCATCGCCTGGCCCAAGTCATAGGCCGCGAACGGAAGCGGGCCCTTCTCGTTGGCGGTGAGCCGCACCCCGACGATCAACGCGGCGGCCGCCGCCGCCCACTTCTGGTTCCCGGGGTTCAACTGCGCCACGACCCGCTTGAACGTCACGGTGCCCGTGCGCGCCACGATGAAACGCGACGGCTGGGTGTTGCCGCAGGAGGGCGCCCAGCGGGCCGCCTCCAGCAGCGACGCGACCTGCGCGTCGGTCAGCTCCGAGTCGGCGAACGCCCGCGTCGAATGACGATTCGCGAGCAGCGGATTGATGGGGGACGAGGTGACCGCTCGACGGTCCAGTGAATTCATTAGGCCAGGCTAACTTGCTCGACGACCGTCGCCGCCGCCTCGTGAGGCGTGACGGTGGCCCGATTCACGAGCCACCGCCGCCACACAGCGCGCGACCCCGCTCGGTACCGCGCCCTAGAGACCGTCTCGCCATCCGGCAGATCGGATCCGGCGGCGTCGCGGCGTACATGGTCGAACCACTGACGCGGCTCGACGGACATCGACCGCGTTGCCTAAGCCCCGCCGCGCTCCATCCAGCACGTCGGAAGGCATGCCGACACCGGTACGCAGGAACCTCTCCGCCTCGCCCGGCGACACCCCGCCACTCGCCTCACCCGGCGTGAGACGACGGGACGGCCTCTAGTCGTCGGCGGGCTTCTTCGACGGGCTCGGCGAAGGCGTCTTCGACGGCTTCGGGGACGGCTTCGGCGGCGGCGAGGTGCTCAACGGCTCGTCATCGGTGACGACGGCGGGCAGCTTCGCCCTCGATGTCGGCGGCATGACCTCACCCGACAACCGCAGCGACCCCCACGGCGAATCCACGGCCGTGATGACGCCGTCCTCCGCCAGGCACAGCGTCGACGTCGGGATCGGCGCGTCCACCGTCACCGAGTTGCGTTCCATCGAGAAGCACCGACTCGCCTCGTCTCCGTCCACGAGCGGCTCCGCGTACGCGATCGACAGCGGCGCCGTCCGCGACAGCAACACGTCGATCCAGTCCGTGAACGGATGCTGGACGAGCGGGTCGAACCGGCGAGGAACATCCTGCTCGGGCTTGGCGACGCGGGCGCACGCGTTCGTCTTGTCCAGAACGCACTGGAACGTGCCCTGTCGATTCTGGACGATCGAGATGTCCTGCTTCCCGCCGAGCGCCCCGCCCGGGACGTCGAAGCGCCACGACCCGTCGGTCGCCAGTGAGGCCGTCACGATCACCGTCTCTCGGGACCGGGTGAACTCGTAAGCGGCGATGTAATGCCGGTCCTTGGCCACCGCCGCGAGGCCCGTCATCACCCCCGCCGCCTCGGACGAACCGATCGGCGCCGTGGCGCTCGGAGCGGGCGCCACCTGCGGAGACGGCGTGTCATCGCCCGACGCGGAGCCGTTGCACGCTGAGCCGAGACATAGCAGGGACGCTACCGCGATGACAAGTGGTGAGAGTCGACGCACGCTGTTATTCTGCGCACGCGGCGTGCCGGGCGCCACGGTGCCGCGCCGACACGACCGGTAACCTCTTCTGCTAACCAGAGGTTGCCCCGATGCCTTCGGGTCGTGCGGCAGCACGCCCGAGCGCGTCAGTCGGTCAGGCGGAGTCTCGTCGACGTACCGGTCCGCCGGTTCGACGGTCCGCCCGATGGCGCCCTCGTGTCGCCGTGGCCGAATCGCGGGTACCGAGGCAGCCTCTCACGAGCCCGCCACGACGATGTGGTGCGCTACGACTTCGGTTGCGGGCGTTCTCCGTCGAACGTCGGGGCCGGTAGCCGACAGACGAGAGAAAGCGGTGCTTCAGTGGCGCTTGTCGTCCAAAAATACGGAGGATCCTCGGTTCAAGACGCCGAACGGATCAAGCGAGTCGCCGAGCGCATCGTCACCGCGCGAAAACGCGGGAACGACGTCGTCGTCGTGGTCTCCGCGATGGGTGACTCGACCGACGAACTGCTCGACCTCGCCGCCCAAGTCTCACCACTTCCGCACCCGCGCGAACTCGACATGCTGTTGACGGCGGGCGAGCGCATCTCGATGGCGTTGCTGGCGATGGCCATCAACAACCTCGGCTACGAGGCGCGTTCGTTCACGGGTTCCCAGGCGGGCATGATCACGACGTCCAAACACGGCGACGCGCGGATCATCGACGTCACCCCGGGCCGGATCCGTGGGGCGCTCGACGAGGGCGCCGTCGCGATCGTCGCCGGGTTCCAGGGCGTCGCGCAGGACACGAAGAACATCACGACTCTCGGGCGAGGCGGGTCCGACACGACCGCCGTCGCGCTCGCGGCCGCCCTCACCGCCGACGAGTGCGAGATCTACACCGATGTCGACGGGGTGTTCAGCGCGGATCCGCGCATCGTCCCCGACGCCCGCCGGATCGACCAGATCACCTACGAGGAGATGCTGGAACTCGCCGCGTCGGGAGCGAAGGTACTGCATCTTCGCGCCGTGGAGTACGCGCGCCGGTCGGGGCTGCCGCTCCGCGTCCGCTCGTCGTATTCGAACAAACCCGGAACGCTCGTGACCGGTTCAATGGAGGATCTTCCCGTGGAACAAGCACTCATCACCGGTGTCGCTCATGACCGCAGCGAAGCCAAGATCACCGTTCTGTCGGTGCCCGACGAACCGGGCCAGGCCGCCGCGATCTTCGCCGTCATCGCCGAGGCCGAACTCAACATCGACATGATCGTGCAGAATATCTCCACGAAGGACTCCGGGCGTACGGACATCTCGTTCACCCTGCCCAAGGACGACGGCCCGACCGCGATGGCGGCGCTTCAGAAGGCCCGCGACCACATCGGATTCTCCGGTCTTCTCTACGACGACCACATCGGCAAGGTCTCCCTCGTCGGGGCGGGCATGCGTTCGCACCCCGGTGTGACCGCGACCTTCTGTAAGGCGCTGGCCGAGGCGGGGGTCAACATCGAGATCATCTCCACATCGGAGATTCGCATCTCGGTCGTCTGTCGGGACACCGAACTCGACGCGGCGGTGTCCGCGGTACACCGCGCGTTCGAGCTCGGGGGTCAGGAAGAAGCCGTCATCTACGCCGGAACCGGAAGGTAGACCATGCCGAAACCAACACTGGCCATTGTGGGCGCCACCGGCGCCGTCGGAACGATCATGCGCGACGTCATCTCGCGTCGAGACGACGTGTGGGGCGAGATCCGGCTCGTCGCGTCGCCCCGCTCGGCGGGGCGCAAGCTGCGGATTCGCGGCGAGGAGGTCACCGTCCAGGCACTGTCCGAAGAGGTCTTCGACGGTGTTGACGTGGCCCAGTTCGACCTGCCCGACGAGGTTTCGGCCCACTGGGCTCCTATCGCGGCGGCCAACGGCGTCATCGTCATCGACAAGTCGGCGGCGTTCCGGATGGACCCGGACGTCCCACTCGTCGTGCCCGAGGCGAACCCGGAGGCCGTCCGCGACCGTCCCAAGGGGATCATCGCGAACGCGAACTGCACGACGCTGGCGCTCATCCCCACCCTCGCGCCCTTGCACGCGGCGTTCGGCTTGAAGTCGATGACCGTCGCGTCCTACCAGGCCGCGTCCGGTGGCGGCAAGGACGGCATCGACGCGCTGTACGACCAGCTCTCGGCCATCGCGGGAAACCGCGACATCGGATTCCGTGCCGGTGACGTCCGCGACGCCCTCGGTGAAGGCGCGGACGCGGCGTTCGGTTCCCCGCTCGCCCTCAACGTCGTCCCGAAGGTCGGCGGTTGGAAGGACGACGGTTGGACGTCCGAGGAACTGAAGGTGCGCAACGAGACCCGCAAGATCCTCGGCCTGCCGTCGCTGGCGGTGTCGGCGACGTGCGTGCGGGTTCCGGTGGTCGTCGGGCACTCGCAGGCCGTCCACGCGACCTTCGACAGCCCCGTGACCGTCGCGCAGGCGCACAAGCTGCTCGCCGACGCGCCCGGTGTCGTCCTCGTCGACGACCCGGCGGCCGGCCGTTACCCGACCCCGATCGACGCGGCGGGCCTGGACGACACCTTCGTCGGCCGTATCCGTTCCTCGTTGGACTTCCCGAACTCGCTCGACTTCTTCGTCGTCGGCGACAACCTCGTCAAGGGCGCGGCCCTGAACTCGGCCCAGATCGCCGAACTGCTGCTTCCCGAGTTCTCCTGACGGATCCCGGTGGGGAGGCCGGTGTGGCCTCCCCACCTCACCCAACGGTCCTTTCTCACCCTGAGTCGACCGTGACGAGCGTCGTTCGATTTCCCATGTCCCGGTGAACCTTTCGACGGCCCGGATCCGGTTGGTGTCGCCTGAGGACATCTGTGGCACCGGTCAACCGCGGATTCTCTGTCTCCTCGACCACTCGCCGTCGGCGCGGGAGGGCTTGTGGGCCGTCGTGGGCGGTTTCGCGGGCGTGTACGTTGCGGGAGTTCAGCTGATCGGTTGACGTCGGTTCAGTCGCTCGTCTGTGAAGCTGGGATGGCGGCGATTCGGGTGGTGGCCACCGGGGGCGGATGCCGTGCCGTTTGTCGGCGCGGACACTGTCCCGGGGGTGAGCGCTTGCCGCCGCAGCGGTGCTACGAAAGGGATCGATATATGTCCAGGACTCGAAGTCACCTCCGGCATGCCGCGATCGCCGCGAGCGTTGGAGTCACCTCTCTCACCGGTGCCGTCGTCACCACGACTCCGGCCGCCGCGGGAGACATCACGATCCAGACAGTGTGCAATCAGGAGATGTCTCCTGTGGTCGGTGGGGCCCGCGCCTACTGGAAGGCCGAGTGCGACGACGGCGACATCTTCGTCACGGGTTGGGTCGAGGACACGTCCGCGGACGGAAAGTGCGGCCAGGTCGAGGCCCTCATCAACGGCCTGTGGGAACGCAGCCGGAAGGCCTGCCCCAAAGGCGAGGTGGAGACCTTCACGCTCAGCGGTGACGGCTACACGGCCTACGTGTACTTGACCAACAAGTAGAGGTGTCGTCGCCGCAGGCCGCGCGAGACGGACGTCAGGACGTCCCGCCGCGAGTCTGACCGACGCGGTCGCACCGATGTCGACACAGCTCCTGGCGTGCGTGAGCACGACAGGAGCCTCGACGGCCTCCGAGGACCGAGGCGGTCCGGTTGTGGGCCGGTCGTCGAACCGCTCGCCGACGAAGCCGTCCGAAGCAACGCGTACTCCGGCGCGAACCGCGAGCGCCGGGAACCCCTCGCCCGCACCACGTCCGACGCTGTGCCCATTCGATGGCCAATCCGTGGTGCACGGGGAGATCATCGCCTCCGCACGACACGACAGTCGTCGCATGTGGAGGAATTTATGATGACGAGACTGACCCGCGATGTCGCCGCGGCGAGAGAACGCCTCGTTCTCTCGGTCCAGCGACTCAACGACGAACACGATCGACTGTGGACCGATCTTCGGGCGAGAACCGACGAGCGCCTGCGGAACCTGGATCAGGACGACGCCGACCCCGACGTCGACACCGTCGCGCCGCAGTTCCGCGAAGCGGCCGAGAAGGTCGACGACGGCGAGCTGACGTGGGATTCGATCATCGCGGGAACGACGGACGACCCGGTCGCGATCGTCGCGCGCGAACGCGTGACCGCTCGCCTGGAAGTGCTGCGGGACATGAAGACGCACCAGGCGGAGGGCGTCCCCGCGCGGCAGGCGTTCGAGGCGGCCTACCGGACACAGCTGTCGCGAGCCCGGGCGAAGGACCAGCGGCATGAAGGTTGAACCGGAATGGCTTCGCGGATACGCCGACTACCTGCACGAGGACGAGACGCTGCACCTGTCCGCCGCCCTGGGTTACTGCCGGCAGCACTGCCAGGACTTCACCGGGCTCGACGGCGTGCTCTACCTCTACCGTCCCGCCCTCGACTTCCTCGTGACGCAGATGGAGCAGGTCACGTCGAGCGCGCAGACGGGCCTCGCGACCGTCCAGTCGAACCTGCGGACGTCCGCCGACGCGTACGCCACGACGGATCACGCCTCGGCGGACGCGCTGGCCGCCTCCGCCATCGACCTCGGGGAGGACGGCGAGTCCGAGCAGCTGACGAGCTATGTCGAGTCGGACGTCGGCTGCGCGGACGAGTACGCGCACGACACGCACGTATACCGCGATCCGCTGGAACAGGACGCCGCGAAGGTCTTCCGGGACTGGATCACCGAGCAACTCGACACGTTCGGGCTCAATGATCTGCTGAAGGAGTATCTCGGCATCGATTTGTCCGAAGTGGTGCTTCCGATCGTCCTGGGCAACTGGGGCGCCTTCTACCGGCTCGCGGACGCGTGGACCGAGGTGTGCTGGGGCTACCGCAAGATCGGCGAGGACATCGACAACGGCATGGACGTGCTGTCGACGCACTGGGACTCGAGCGATTGCGGCAACACCGGGGCGTCCCAGCGCTTCGACTATCACATTCGCGAAGAGTGGGTGCCGGGCTTCGAGGCGATCGACCAGGCCTGCGTCGCCATCGCACACGTCTGCGACCAGATGGGCTTGCTCTGGGACACCAGCGTCAACGGTCTCATGGCCTATCTGGACATCGGCTTCAAGGCGCTGGTCAAGGAGATCAAACGGCTGCTGTCCATAAGCAGCGTCAAGGATCTGTTCAAGAACCTCGACGACATCTGGCAGCTCGTCGAGGGCATCGTCGAGGCGATAGAGAGCGTGATCCGGTACTTCGAGACGCTCGCCGAGGAACTGGTGCACGGCTTCCAGACCTGGGTGGAGATCTTCCGACTGTTGCAGCGCTACTTCGGCGGCGACTTCGAGGTGTTCGAGACCGCGGCTTGACCCCTCGACGTCACTTTCGTTGGGGCGCAACGCACCACGCGGGCGTGGCGGTGCTGTCGTAGTCTTCGGTCGCGGACTGGGGAGCGGAGGCGAGTCATGGAGTTTCGGATTCTGGGGCCACTGGAGGTCTCCGACGGCGCGGCTTCCGTGCCGATTCGCGGACGTCATCACCCCAAGGTGCTCGGCCTGCTGCTGAGCGAGGCCGGGAAGGTGGTGCCCGCGAACCGTCTGATGGAGGGCCTGTGGGACGACACGCCCCCGGAGACGGCGTTCTCCCAGGTCCAGAACATCGTGGGCGCCCTGCGGCGGCAGCTCGGTGTCGGCGGGGCGCTGGTGGAGACGGTCGGACAGGGCTATCGGATCGCCGTCGAGTCGGAGCGGCTCGACGCGTCCCGGTGCGAGCGGTTCATGGCCCGGGCCCGCCGTGACCGCGCGGACGGGAAGCCTGAGGAGGCGCTCGCCCAGGTGCGGGCCGCGTTGGACGAGTGGCGCGGTCCCGCGCTGGCGGGCCTCTCGGGGCGCATGATCGAATCGATAGCCGCTCGGCTGAACGAGTACCGCGTCGCCATCGTCGAGGAGCGCGTCACCCTCGAACTGCAGCTCGGCGAACAGCGGGGTCTCGTCGAGGAGCTGACGGGTCTGATCGCGGAACACCCGCTGCACGAGGGACTCCGGGGCCACCTCATGCTCGCGCTGTACCGGGCCGGCCGGACGAGTGACGCCCTGGCGGTCTACAACGACGCGCGCGAACAACTGTCGCATATGGTCGGTCTTGATCCGGGGCGTCGACTGAGCGACCTCCAGGGGCGGATCCTGCGGTCCGACCCGACGCTCGACGAGTGCCGGAGAGCGACGGCCGTCCCGCAAACCGACACCGAGTCGAGCGCCGCCGACGGTTCGCGCCCGCCGGACTTCCTGCCGAGCGAGGTGAGCCAGTTCGTGGGCCGGGACGATCAATTGGCGAGCCTCGACGGACTCCTGTCCGCGCACGGCACCGGATCGGCGATCATCACCGCCGTGTCCGGCGGCGGGGGAGTCGGAAAGACCGCGCTCGCGGTGCGCTGGGCGCACCTTCCGCACGTTCGGGCGAATTACAAGGACGGAAGCCTGTACGTCCAACTTCAGGGCTTCTCCGCGCACACCCCGATCACGGCGGAGGACGCGGTCGACCAACTTCTCAGGCAGCTCAACGTTCCTGGATGGTCGAACCCGTCGAACCTCGACGAAGGCCTGTCCCTGTTGAGAAGGAGCCTGGACGGGCGGCGAATGTTGATCCTGCTCGACAACGCCCGCAACGCCGAACAGGTCCGTCCACTATTGACTGCGCTACCGTCCTGTCTGGTGGTCGTCACCAGCCGCGATCGCATGACCGGGCTGGCGGTGCGGGAGGGTGCGCATCAGATCTTCGTCGACAGACTCTCCATGTTGGAATCGATCGAACTGATCAGGGAACTGTTCGACGCGGACGTCGCCACCCGCAACCCCGAGGCCATCCGCGAACTGGCGGCGGTCTGCGCGAGGCTGCCCCTCGCCATCAGGGTGGCCGCGGCCGGATACCGCAACACCCATCCCGACACCCCACTGTCGACCTATGTGGAGGACATCGCAGCCGACCGGCTCGGAACCCTCGACGCCGACGGCGATCCCGACGTCGCGCTGTCCGCCGTACTGTCCTGGTCGCTGTCCGGCCTCGCCCCCGACGTCATCACCGCGTTCCACGAGCTCGGCCTCCATCCCGGCCCCAGCCTCGACCGTACCGCCGCCGCAGCCATCATGGACACCACCGACGTCGCGGCCGCCCGCATGCTCCGACGTCTACAGGCGGCGAGCCTCGTCGAGGAAGCCGCACCCGGGCGATACGTCATGCACGACCTGCTTCGCGACTACTCCCGTGAACACACGACCCTGCCCGAACCCGACCAGACCGTCGCCCGCGACCGTCTACTCGACCACTACTCTCGAGCTCTCGGCAGCGAGATCGTCACCGCCAACGCTACCCGTGCCGAAGCGAACTGGTTCAGCGGGGAACACGCGGCACTCATCGCGTGCCTCGCCATCCCCGGCACCGTCGGCCACAGAGTCCGATTCGCGCTGCGCCTCGGATACCAGCAGAAACTGTGGAACTTCAGCCTCGACTGCCGACCCACCTACGAACACGCCCGCGACCTGGCCACCCCCGGCACCGTCGAATACTTCCGCGCCGTCGCCGGCATCGGAAACGCCGCGACCTGGACCAGCGACTGGGACACCGCGTCCCGATGCCTCAACGAGGCACTCGGAGGCTTCACCGCCCTCGGCGACCTGAACCAACAAGGCTGGGTACTGCGCGACCTGACCGAACTGTCCACAGGGCGCGGCGAATACGCCGCGGCCCTGGAGTACGGCCACCGCGCGCTCACCGTGTTCCGCGAGGCGAAGGACCTCGGCGGCGAAGCCGACGCACTCGTGTCCCTCGCGTCTCAGGAACGAACCGCCGACCGCTGCGAATCGGCCCTCGAATACGGCACGCGGGCCGTCGAACTCGCGCAACGCCTCGGCCTGCACGACATCGAGGCCGAGACCAGATCCGTTCTAGCCGACAGCGAACTGAAACTCGGCCACGTCGAAGCCGCCCGAGAACACGCACTCGCCGCGCTCGCCATCAGCCGACGACGAGGAGAACGCGCGACCCAGGCGTCCGCGTGCCGCAGGTTGTCACGCGTCGCGTTCGCGATGCGGGACCTCGACGCCGCCCTGTCCTACAGCAGTGAAGCCGTGCGGCTGTTCGGGGAACTCGGGGACCGGATGGGACAGGGCGTCGCCTGGCATGATCGAGGCGAAATGCTATTCGCGCGCAAGGACTTCCAGGGCGCTCGGGAATGCCACGACCGGGCGAGGGACATCTGTCGCGAGCTCGGCAATCGCGTCGGAGAGGCGTCGACCGGCAAGGCGCTGGGGGACGTGCTGCTGGCCGAAGGCGACTCCGCGAAGGCCATGGAGTGCTACCGGGCGGCACTCGATCGGCTCGGAGAGGTGACGGTTCCCCGCCTACGAGGCAGAATCCACACCGGACTGGGTCGCGCGGCCGCAGCCGCCGGAGACGTTTCGACGGCGACCCGGGAACTGCGTCGGGCTCTGGAGATCTTCGAACAGACCGACGCCACCGACGCGATCGACGTACGCGAGGCGCTCGCCGAACTCACGTGTGCCGATTGATGGGTGCTCGCGTTTTCCGGCTTGGTGGGTCTCCCTTTCCGTTTCTGCGGAGCGCGTTCGTCTCGTACGCCGCCCCACCAAGCCGAAGGTGGTTGTGTTCGGGCGGAACTCGCGCGGTTCCACCAAGCCGAAGGTGGTTGTGTTCGCGCGGAACTCGCGCGGTTCCACCAAGCCGAAGGTGGTTGTGTTCGGGCGGAACTCGCTCCGGCCGCCGCAGGAGTTCGCCTGTCGGAAGACATGGAACGGGACGGCCGGGACGCCCCAGCGGGGTGTCCCGGCCGTCCCGGAGAGGAGTGTCGTCAGAGGACGTGCTTGAACGTCGCCCAGCCGTGTCCGATCTGGATGGGGCTGCTCAGGCCGGAACCGTTGTGCGGGTAGTACCAGAGCTTTCCGGTCGAGTCGACGCCGAGCACGTCGGCTTTGCCGTCGCCGCTGAAGTCGGAGGCGATCACGTGCTTGAACGCGCCCCAGCCGTTGCCGATCTTGGCGGGGCTGCTCAGGCCACTGCCGCTGTGGGCGTAGTACCAGAGGTCGCCGTTCGCGTCGACGCCGATCACGTCGGCCTTGCCGTCGCCGCTCCAGTCCGCGGCCACGACGTGCTTGAACGCGCCCCAGCCGTGTCCGATCTGGACGGGATTGCTCAGGCCGTTTCCATTGTGGGGGTAGTACAGGAGTTTCCCGGACGAGTCGACGCCCAGGACGTCCGCCTTGCCGTCGCCGCTCCAGTCCGCGGCCATGACGTGTTTGAACGTTCCCCAGCCGTTGCCGATCTGCTGAGCCGCCGACAGCTTGTAGCCGTTGTTCGGGTAGTACAGGAGTTTCCCGGATGAGTCGACGCCGAGAACGTCGGCGGCCCCGTCACCGCTCCAGTCGGCCGACATGACGTGTTTGAACGTTCCCCAACCGTTGCCGATCTGCTTGGCGGTGGACAACTTGTTGCCGTTGTTCGGGTAGTACCAGAACAGTCCGGACGAGTCGACGCCCAGCACGTCCGAGTGGCCGTCGCCGCTGAAGTCGGACACGCGCTCACCGTCGGCCCCGCGCCCGGCGCTGGCCTCGGCGATCATCGCGCGGGCCTTGGCCTCGGCCTGGTCGTAACGGTCGGGGTAGGCGGACCGCTGGACGCTCTGCGCGAGTCGGCCCGCGGTGTAGCCGGGGTTGTTGCGGTCGTTGGGAATCGCCTGGTCGAGGAACCTGTTCGTCGCGTGGTTGACGTCCAGGCACAGGGAAGCCGGGTCGCACCAGCCTTGGCTGGGGCGCTGCTGGAACACGCCGAGGGAGTCGCGGTCACCGCAGTTGAGGTTCTGCATGTGCGACTCGACCCAGCCGGCCTCGAACGTGGCGAGCAGGACCTTCGCGGTGACGCCACGGCTCTGCGCGATGTCGTAGATCTGCCGGATGATCGCGGGGTCGTGGTTCGGTGGGACGGCGCACTGGATGTCGAAGAACTCGGCGTTGGCGACTTCCGGCGCCGGTTCATTCGACGGGTCGGCCGTTGCCGGTGGGGCGCCAAGGCCGAGAGCGATGACCACGGTCGCCGTGGCCGCGACGGTGAGGGCACGTAGTCGGGCTTTGCGGCTACGAAGTGACATGGTGAATTTCCTCCAGGGGATGGTGGAATGCCGGGACTGCGGCTCGTGGCGTGAGCCGATTGACCACCGGTCGGCCGGGGCACCAGATACGGGCACCCCGGCCTTTCGGTCACATGACGTGCTTGAACGTCGCCCAGCCATGCCCGATCTTGACGGGCGTGCTGAGGCCGCTTCCGTTGTGCGGGTAGTACCAGAGGTTGCCGTTGGCGTCGACGCCCAAGACGTCGGCCCTGCCGTCGCCGCTCCAATCGGAGGCCATCACGTGCTTGAACGTTCCCCAGCCGTTACCGATCTGGACGGGGGTGCTGAGGCCGTTTCCATTGTGGGCGTAGTACCAGAGCTTGCCCGCCGAGTCGACGCCCAGGACGTCCGCCTTGCCGTCACCGCTCCAATCGGCCGCCATGACGTGCTTGAACGTTCCCCAGCCGTGCCCGATCTTCGCCGGGCTGCTGAGGCCGTTTCCATTGTGGGCGTAGTACAGCAGGTCGCCAGAAGAGTTGACGCCCAGGACATCGGCCTGGCCGTCGCCGCTCCAGTCGGCGGCCATGACGTGCTTGAACGTTCCCCAGCCTTGTCCGATCTGGCTGGGGGACGACAACCTGAGGCCGTTGTTCGGGTAGTACAGGAGTTTCCCTGATGAGTCGACGCCGAGGACGTCGGCGTGGCCGTCGCCGCTCCAGTCGGCGGCCATGACGTGCTTGAACGTTCCCCAGCCTTGTCCGATCTGGACGGGAGTGCTCAGGCCGGCGCCGCTGTGCGGGTAGTACATGAGCTTCCCGGCCGAGTCCACACCGAGGACGTCGGAGGCACCGTCGCCGCTGAAGTCGGACACCCGCTCGCCGTCGGCCCCGGGAGCGCCGCTGGACAGCCTGTTCTGGCTCACCGGCGCGTAACCGGTCGGATAGCTGGTGCCGGTCTCCACCGAGTTGGCGATCTCGCGGCTGATCTGGCTGTTGCAGTAGACGATGTTCCAGTGCAGGTGCGGACCGGTCGAGTTTCCGGTGCTGCCGGAGGTGCCGATCTGCTGGCCCTGAGCCACCCGGTTTCCGGTGTTGATGATCGTGGTGTTCAGGTGGGCGTACTGGCTGCACCGGTTGTTGCCGTGGTCGATGAGCGCCATGATGCCGCCCCCGCCGCTCGTCCACCCTTCGAAGTAGACGGTTCCGGCGGCCGAGGCGACGATCGGTGTCCCCGTGGGCATGGAGAAGTCGACCGCGTGCCGGTTGTAGTCGTCGTTGTGCGAGAAACCGCTACCCGGCGTCTGGGTGATCGTGTACGCCGATCCGGCCCGGTAGGGCAGCTTGAACGGCGCGCCGGGGGCCGCGTTCGCGGTTCCCAGCGGGACCATGATGCCGAGTCCGGCGAGAAGCAGGGCCAGGCCGACTGCGATTCTTCGACGCATGAGCGCCTCCTTGCTGGGTGGGGCGGGAGGTGTTCGGGCGAGTTACCGACAGCGCGAACCCACCTCCATGAGGGACAGACCGTCGGGCGAACGGATTGACATCAGAGAATGTCCCAACATGCCAGAGAATGTCAATAGAGCCATTGATCCACTTCACTGCCACTTAACAACGGCATTCAATTCGGACGTCGATCGACAGTTTCTCGGCGGAGCCCCGATGGCGAATACCGGTCGTTCGGGTCGCCTTCGGATTCGCCGGGACGACACGGCCGTGGCGGTCGGCGAGACGAGGCGACCTCCACATAGGTCTGGTGATGGACCTTCCCGAACGCGGCGATGACCTCGGTCAACGGCACGGTTCTTCCGTTGCTCGGTTCGGGCCCGGTCTCCAACGGTGGGCGGGTGGCGGACCGTGACCTATCCTCATCCATAGTGGGCGAAATGACGCTTTCGAGTGCCTCGCGCGGATAGGCCGCGTCGACCTCGCGTCGCATTCGTCCAATGCGTCGGGAAGCGCTTCGACGAACGCGGATCTCTGGTAGCCGACGTCGGGCCAACGCTGCTCGACGTCGGCCACGCTGAACTCGGAACGCCGCCACGTCGATTCGCGACGACAACCGACACGCGACGACCACCCCGGGCGGCCGGATCGGACTCAACGGTGGCGCCATCCGGGACCCTCATGCCGCCGCGACGTCGGAAGGCCCGGACCCCAACGGCATGCCGCCGGAACGGGGCCTCAGTCCGTTGGAACGACTGGGATCGCGGCTACCCGGTAGCCGTTCGGGTCGCGGAGGTAGGCCGGTTCGTTCGGTTCGGTGGGGCGTCCGCCCGCCGCCTCCCCGAGTCGGAGCGCGCTGACCCAGTCCCACGCCGCGGCGGCGTCCGACACCTGGATCCTGAGAACCGTGAACGCGTCGACGGCGCTCCTCGTTCGTTCCGCGGTGGACTCGACGAAGGTGAGCTCGTCGGAGATCCGCAGTTCGTCGTCGGACGGCCGATGGACCTTGAGCCCCAGGACCTGGTCGTAGAAGTCGGCCGTTCGAGCGAGGTCCTGTGCGGGAAGGCGCAACTGGACCGTCGCGACCGGCGGCGACGAGGGGTCGACGGTCGCGCGTGAGGGCGTCACGGGTTTCGGAAGGCGCACGTCGATGACCGCCGTCTGTCCATCATCGATGGTGACGGTCAGGCGTCGAACCTTCGAGGACAACGGCGAGACGGTCGCGATCGTCGCCGTTCGCCCGTCCGGTAGCCGAAGCGCGTCATCGGCGTCCATGTCCGCCGCCGAGTTCAGCAACGCGGACGCGAGGCGTCCGGCGTCTCGGGCGTCGCTCGCCGTCGTCGTGAGGTCGGGGAGGGTCGGGTCGTCGGCTTCGCCCTGTCGCCGTCGGCGGACACCGTCCAACGCGCAGGCCAAGGCATCGAGATAGGCGGAATCCTGGACACCCTCGGAGAGCGGCGTCGGCCAATCGTCGTCGGAGGTGAGGGCCGCCAGCGCGGCGGTCATCGACGCCAAGGTGTCGGTATCCGCCCCGACGAGGAAAGCCGAGCGCGCCAACGCGTCCACCGGAGATTCCGCTCGGGTGGCGCAATGGACGGCCGCTACTGCCGTGACATGCCCCGCGCCGTTGCGCGTCGGATCGAAGCAACCGAGTCCCGTCAGCACGGAACGGTCGGTGTCGACGCTCGACGGGCCGGCGGTCGCGACATGCCGGAGCAGGTCCCGTGTCTCGGTCCGTGCCTGCCCCCACACGTCCCGGAACGGCTCGCCGGTGACGTCCCTCCAGGTCTTGTACCACTGCGGATGAAAGGCTCCCATGGCGATGTCCATGTCGGACCAGACGGAGTCCTCTTCCAATGCTGCCACGAGCTCGGTCGACTCGACTCCCGTCAGCAGCGACCTCAGCGCGGCGGCGTACAGGGTCGCGCCGATGAGCGCGCGCGGATGGCCGTGGGTCGTGAACCCGTCGCGAAGGACACGGTGCGTCAGTCGATGCGGGTCGGTCTCCACTATGGCGTGGGGCAGGATTCGCATCGCGACGCCGTTCGCCCCCGCGTTGGCGTACTGGCGCACCTGCTTCGTGCGCGTCGCCGAGGTCGGCGGCTTCCACGGGGGGACGCCGGCCGACCAGCTCCGCGCCGCGGCGAGGACCGCGCGGCCACCGCCTCGCTGATGTAGTGGCCACGACGGTAGTTCGCTCGCCGTCCATCGTTGCCACCAGTCGTCGCCGAGGCAGGCGCGCCCCACCGCCGCGAGCAGTTGGGTGTCGTCGCTGTAGGAGCCCGCGGCGACCGGATCGTCGTAGCGGTGAAACCGGGACCCCGCCTGACGCGTCCACGCGAGGAATCCGGAGGTCGTGACGTTCGGAGTGGTGCCACGGCGGACCCGTTCCCACGGCCAGCCCATGGCGTCACCGATCGCGGCGCCGAGCACGGCGTTCCGGATCCTTCGGCGGTTCGACTGGCTCTCAGCGGTCGTCATGTCGCGCTTCCCTGTGGCATCCAATGTTGTTCCGGGACACGGCGTCCCGACCGAATCGCCGCCGTCAGCGGCTTCGCCTCGAAGAACTGTGGGGCGACGATCCACGGTGCCGGGCCGTCCACCCCGATCATGTTCAGCCGGGTGCGGAGCTTGACCGCCTCGGCGTCAGACCCGACGACTATCCCACGGATGTCCGACACCGATATCGATCCGGGTACCAGCACCTCGGCCTGGAGATCCGTTGGCGCGGAGGGCAGGTGCCGGGGACCGCGCGTGGATTTCCCTACCGTAGGGGCAAAGCAGGCGCGCAGGCCCTCCGCGCCGGGCTGGAGCAGGGCGCCGCGTTTGGTGGCGGCGTTGAGAGGGCTGAACAGTACTCCCGGGCGTGCCGCCAGCTCCGGATCGAGAAGGAGGCACACCCAACCCTCGTAGTTCTGGTGGTCGGGGCGCGTCTTCGCGGTGTTGAAGTAGAAGGCGTTCGGGTATTCGATGGAGCAGCACGTTTTGTCGCGGTGGCCGTCGTAACGGTTTCCGTCGGTGGGGGAGAACGTGCCGGAGGGCTCGGCTTCCAAAGCGGAGCGACTGCGTATCTCGCCGACGATGAGAATCTCGCCGAGAGCGCGCCTCGGAGTGAAATGGACGAGTCGCGTCAACCCGAGCCGCCGGATGTCGGCGAGGACGAAGAGATCGAGTGTCACTAGTCGGCACCCACCCGTCGATAGAGGGATTCATCGGCGGGAAACAGGGGCGACAGTTTCCCCGAGTACGTCACGAGGAGACGCGTTCGGGCCCGGGTGATGCCGACATAGAGCTTCTTGAGCTCGCGGCTCGTGAGTTCGTCCTCCTCGGAGGTGCCGACGCCGACCCTGACGTTGCCCTCCCCCCACAACGGCATGATGACGGTATCGAACTCGAGGCCTTTGGCAGAATGATAAGTGCCGCACCAAATGCCGGTACGATGTGTCCATATAGCCTTGTCCTTGAGGTGGCGCGCCTCCGGCAAGCTCTCCTTGATGAGTTCGACTTGTCGCTTGGTATGGGCAAGCACGACGACGCTCTCGCGGTTCCCGCGGGCCCTAGCGGCCTTGGCCACTCGCTCCAACTCCGCATCGAAGTTCGCTTGACGCAACACGATCGGCAGTCCGCCTTCGCGTTTGGGCTCAACGGGTTCGACGAGTTCGTCCTCCGTTCCCGCGAACGTCGGGTGCTTCGCCACCGCGACCGCCAAACGGGCGATCGGCGTGCTGTTACGAAAGTTGTCGGCGAACCGTTCGACCCGACGGTTCCCCAGATTGATGCCGCACGATCGCCAGGACAGATGACTCCCGTACATCTGCTGCGCATAGTCGCCGAAGAAGGTGATCGAACCGTCCGGACGAACCATGTTCACCAGCGCCCGGATCTCTTCGGGTTGCAGGTCTTGGCCTTCGTCAATGACGATGTGTTGCCACGGACGGTCGTTCGGGTCGTGTGGAAGTTGATCCCGGACGGCACACCCGACCAAACTCAGATCGAGGTCGAGGCCTCTCGCCTGTCGGTATCTCAGGTACTCGTCTCGGGCCGCCCAGACGGTCTCCCGTTGTGGTTGCCCCAACGCCGTTCCACGCCCGGTGCGTTCGATCCTCAAGTACTCCGAGAGAGTACGGACCCCGTTGCCGCCGATCCAATCGAACTCCTCCCGGAAGAAGCGCATGGGGCGGTCGGAAAGGTTCGTCCGTGTCTTGGAGACGACCGCGGTCGCCTTGGCGATGAGAGCGTCGCGTGTCTTTGGATCGCAGGAGCGGCCAGTGATCCCGCGGGCTTTGAGGTATCCCATTGCGGCCTTGTGGAAGGTCGACGTGGTGACGTTGACCGGGTCGATCCGGCTCGATGCCTCACGCGTGAGGTGGTCGAGATAGTTGACCAGGGAGTTCGCGAAGGTGACGAGGAGAACCGGTGAGGGTTCGCCTCCGAGCATCGCGGCGCCGTCTCGGGAGAGGGTGACGGCCCGTACGACCGCCATGAGGGACTTTCCGGTGCCGGCTGTTCCGAGGACGACGACGTGTCCCTGGGATCTGAGGTCGACTACCTGCCGTTGACGTGGGTTGAGTGGAGGCAGCATGGAGCCCTTCGGGGTGGGGGGCAGAGCGTGACCACTCGTGATCACAGCGAACATGTTACCGACTCAAGACGCGAAAAGCCATATCGGACGTATATCCGATATGGCTTCGAGCGTTGACATCCACGACGGCGGTCAGGTGTCGCTTATGGAGCGAAGCTCCGGTTCGGGCGGTCAGTCCGTGCGCGGGTCGCCCGTCTTCTTCTTGGCGGCGGCCCGCTTCGCGGCGGCCTTCTTCACCGTCTTCGTGGTGGTCGTCTTCGAGCTCTTCTTCGTGGCGGCCTTGGCGGCGGTCTTCTTCGTCGCCGTCTTCTTGGCCGTGGTCTTCTTCGCCGTGGTCTTCTTGGTCGCCTTCTTCGCGGTCTTCTTGGCGACGGGGCCCTTGGAACGGCGTTCCGCCAACAGTTCCGACGCGCGGTCGATCGTGATGTCCTCGATCGTGTCGGTCTTGCGCAGCGACGCGTTCGTCTCGCCGTCCGTCGCGTAGGGACCGAAGCGGCCCTCCTTGATGACCACGGTCAGTTTCGTCGCCGGGTCGACACCGAGATCCTTCAATGGCGGCTTCGCGGCGCGACGCCCACGCTGCTTCGGTTGAGCAAGCAGGGCCTTCGCCTCGTCCAACGTCACCGTGAAGAGCTGCGGCTCGGACTCGAGTGAGCGATAGTCCTTGCCCTTGACGACATACGGACCGAACGGACCCAGGCCCGCGAGGATGTCCGTGCCGTCATCGTCCTTGCCGATGAGGCGCGGCAGCGAGAGCGCCTTCACCGCGTCCTCGATGGTCAGGTCGTCGACGGTCATGTCGGACAGCAGTGACGCCGTCCGCTCTCCACAGGTGACGAACGGGCCGTAACGACCGGTCTTCACCGTGATCATCTCGCCGGTCTCGGGGTGCGGTCCGAGTTCCCGCTCGCCGGTGCCCTGTCGGTACAGCTCCGCGACCTTCTCGGGTGTCACCTCGTCGGGCGCCATCGACTCAGGGATCGACACACGTTCGCTGGGGGTGTCCGCGTCGTCGTCCGGGTGCGAACGCTCCAGGTACGGACCGAACTTGCCGACCCGCGCGACGATGCGCCGCCCCTCGTCGTCGGTGAACAACGGGATCGAGTTGACGCCGCGGGCGTCGATCCGGCCCAGCTCCTCGGCGACGAGATGCCGCAGGCCACCGGCGGCGGCGACCGAGCCGTCGTCGCCCTCACCGCCGAAGTAGAAGTCCCGCAGGAACTTCAGCGACGCCGCGTCGCCCGCCGCGATGTCGTCCAGTTCGGACTCCATGCCGGCGGTGAAATCGTAGTCGACCAACTGTCCGAAGTGCTTTTCGAGCAGGCCGACGACGGCGAACGCGAGGAACGCCGGGATCAGCGCCTGACCTCGCTTGAAGACGTACCCGCGATCCTGGATCGTGTGCATGATGGACGCGTATGTGGACGGACGCCCGATGCCGCGCTCCTCCAGCGCCTTCACCAGCGACGCCTCCGTGTACCGGGCGGGCGGCTGGGTCCGGTGGCTGGCGGGCTCCAAGGTGTCGGCCGTGAGCGCGTCGCCGCGCTCCAGCTGAGGCAGGCGCCGCTCCGCGTCGTCGGCCTCGCCCTCGTCGCGAGACTCCACATAGGCCAGAAGGAAGCCGGGGTCGGTGATCGTCTTACCCGACGTGCCCAACTCGCAGGCCTCGCCCGTCGTCGTCTCAACACCGATGCGGACCGACGTCGAGTTCCCGACCGCGTCCGTCATCTGCGACGCGATCGTCCGACGCCAGATCAGCTCGTACAGGCGATGGTCCTCAGTCGACAGTTCGCCCTTGAGTTGGTCGGGAGTGCGGAAGACGTCGCCCGCCGGACGAATCGCCTCGTGCGCCTCCTGGGCGTTCTTCACCTTGCGCGCGTAGCGACGCGGCTCCGCCGGAACGTAGCGCTCGCCGTACAACTGGCCCGCCTGTCGGCGAGCCGCCGCGATCGCCGTCTCCGACAGGTTCGTCGAGTCGGTGCGCATATAGGTGATGTACCCGTTCTCGTACAGGCGCTGCGCGATCCGCATGGTCTGCGCGCTCGACTGCCGCAGCTTCCGCGACGCCTCCTGCTGAAGCGTCGACGTCATGAACGGCGCGTACGGCCGCCGACGGTACGGCTTGTTCTCGACCTTCGTGACCGTGTACGGGCGATCGGTCAATCGCGCGGCGAGACCGCGCGCCCCCGCCTCGTCCAGGTGGACGACGCCCGCCCGCGCGCGCCCGGTCGCGGAGTCGAAGTCCTTGCCGGTGGCGACGCGATCCCCGTCGAAGGTGATCAGGTTCGCGGTGAACTTCGCGCTGTCCTTGGTGGACATGTGCGCGGTGATGCCCCAGTAGTCGGCGGTGACGAACTTCATCCGGGCGCGCTCGCGCTCGACGACGATGCGGGTCGCCACGGACTGGACTCGGCCGGCCGAGAGCCGGGGCATGACCTTCTTCCACAGGACGGGGGAGACCTCGTAGCCGTACAGGCGGTCGAGGATGCGCCGCGCCTCCTGGGCGTCCACAAGCGATTGGTGGATCTCGCGCGGATTCGCGACGGCCTGCTGGATCGCGGACTCGGTGATCTCGTGGAAGACCATCCGCTTGACGGGGACCTTGGGCTTCAACGTCTCCAACAGGTGGTGGGCGATCGCCTCACCCTCGCGGTCCTCATCGGTGGCGAGGAACAGTTCGTCCACTTGCGCCAACGCGTCCTTGAGGACCTTGACGTGCGCTTTGCGGTCGGGGTTGACGACGTACAACGGCGTGAAGTCGTTGTCGACGTCGACACCGAGCCGCGCCCACTTCTCCTTGGCGTACTTGGGGGGCACTTCCTTGGCGTTGCGTGGCAGGTCGCGGATGTGGCCGAGGCTGGACTCGACGATGTAGCCGTCACCGAGGTAGCCGGCGATGGTCTTGGCCTTCGCCGGAGACTCGACGATGACCAGGCGTTTGGTCGAAGCCACTGCTGTACATCCCACTCGTCAGATCAATAAGGTCATGGCCGATTGTGCCCGGACCAGTCGTTAAACGTAACGTTTCACGCGTGATCCGGGTTGCGCCCCCCGTCACGAAGGGGACCCCACGCCCGGTGGTGACGCGTCGCGGGCGACGCCGCGTCACCTCGCACCTTATATCTAAGGTATCGACGCGTCGGCATGGTGAGTCGAATGTGAGCCGCTGATCAGACGTCGCGCCGTCCCCCCGGCGCGAGTGTGACCCGCCCACGGACGTCGGTCGACGGCGCTGCGGGAGTCCGCGCATCCCGGTCGCCTCAACGCATTCCGCGCGTCTACGGCGTCGCGATGGGCGTTCGCAGGGGCCAATGACGGACCGACCGGGAACATGTCGGATTCGTCGCCGATTTCCCGACGGCCGGACACGCCCCGTCGTCAACGACACGCGTCGACGTCGGCGAACGCGGCCTCCAGCTCGGCCGAGTTGAGTTCCGCGACCTGCGGGATCGCCGCATACGCCGTGTTGAGGTCGGCCATCACGTTCGCGACCTCCTCATAGAAGTCCGCGTTCCCGGCCGAAAGCGCCCGCAGCGCGTCGTGCGCCTCGCGGTACGCGTCGCGGGTGGCGCGCAGCGAGTCCGCGAAACGCTCCGCGATGGATTCTCCATTGTCGACGTCGGGGATGCCCGCGCGTTGCACGTCCCGCAATGCCGACTCGGTCGACTGGGCCGCGCCATTGAGGAGCGCCAGGAGTTGGTCCTTGGTCTCCTGCGGCGTCGACGTGTCGCTGATCGCCTCCCCGGTCTCCGCCGCGAGCGTGTCGATCTCGGTGCGCCACGGATCGAGCGCGACACAGACGTCTGAGGCCCAGTCGGTCGCGTCGGCGGTCGAGCTACAGCCGGTCAACGCGAGAACGACGGCGGCGGAGATGAGTGGACGGACGCGCATGCGCCAAGGATGACAGGGGCAGGCAAACGGCGGACGCGCCTCGCTTGAGGCACGCCCGCCGTGAGTCGAGCTTGAGAGCGGTCCCGTTCCCGCGGGCCGCGAAGCGATCCGCGGGAACGGGGATGGGCCTTTAGGCCTCCGCCTTCACCTTGTCCGAGGTGTCGGCGCCGTTGTCGCTGGCGTCGACCGTGACCGGCTTGCTGCGGCTCCACGCGACGGCCGCGACGATCACGACGGTCGCGGCGACGGCGATGCCGACGCGGATACCGGTGTTGGCGGTCTCGCCGACCGAGAACATGACCACGGCGGGCGCGATGAGCAGCGCCACCAGGTTCATGACCTTGATCAGCGGGTTGATCGCCGGGCCGGCGGTGTCCTTGAACGGGTCGCCGACGGTGTCACCGATGACGGTGGCGTCGTGGGCGTCGGAGCCCTTGCCGCCGTGAGCGCCGTCCTCGACGGCCTTCTTCGCGTTGTCCCAGGCGCCGCCCGAGTTCGCGAGGAAGATCGCCATGAGGACGCCCGACGCGATCGCGCCGACGAGGTACGCCGCGAGCGGGCCGACACCGAGACCGAAACCGACCGCGATCGGCGCGAGGACGGCGAGGAGACCCGGCGTGATGAGCTCGCGCTGGGCGTCGCGGGTGCAGATGTCGACGACGCGGCCGTACTCGGGACGCTGCGTGCCGTCCATGATGCCCGGGAACTCCCGGAACTGGCGGCGGACTTCGTAGACGACGGCGCCGGCGGAGCGGGACACGGCGTTGATGGCGAGCCCGGAGAACAGGAACACCACGGCCGCACCGATGACGACACCGATGAGGTTCGCCGGGTCGGCGAGGTTGAGCATGCTCAAGACCTCGGCGGACACGTCCTTGATGCCGGAGTCGGCGAGCGCCACCTTCATGGCGTCGGTGTACGAGCCGAACAACGCGGTCGCGGCCAGAACGGCCGTGGCGATCGCGATGCCCTTGGTGATGGCCTTGGTGGTGTTGCCGACGGCGTCGAGGTCGGTCAGGGTGCGAGCCCCGGCCTCGTCGATGTCACCGGACATCTCGGCGATGCCCTGCGCGTTGTCGCTGATCGGGCCGAAGGTGTCCATCGCGACGATGACGCCGACGGTGGTCAGGAGGCCGCAGCCGGCGAGCGCGATGGCGAAGAGCGAGACCGTGATGGTGCCGCCGAGCAGGAACGCGCCGTAGACGCCCGCCGCGATGAGCAGCGCCGAGAATACGGCCGACTCGAGGCCGAGCGAGATGCCGGACAGGAGGACGGTGGCGGGCCCGGTGAGCGACGTCTTGGCGACGTCCTTGACGGGACGCTTGTCGGTCTCGGTGTAGTAGCCGGTGAGCGCCATGATGGCGGCGGCGAGGACGATGCCGAGGATGACGGCGCCGATCGCGACGGCCTGCGGGGACAGCGCGATCTGGCTGATCTCGTCGGCGGTGAGGCCGGAGCCGGTGAGGGACTTCCAGTCGGCGGGGACGGCCCACATGATGGCACCCGCGGACAGGACCGCGGCGATGACGGCGCTGATGAAGAACGCGCGGTTGATGGCGGTGAGGCCGCTCTTGTCCGAGGCGCGCAGCTTCGTGATGACGACGCCGATGATCGCGGTGACGACGCCGACGGCGCCGATGATCAGCGGGAGGACGAGTCCGGTGTCGCCGAAGGCGGCCTTGCCGAGGATCAGCGAGGCGACGAGGGTGACGGCGTAGGACTCGAACAGGTCGGCAGCCATGCCGGCACAGTCGCCGACGTTGTCACCGACGTTGTCGGCGATCGTCGCGGCGTTGCGCGGGTCGTCTTCGGGGATGCCCTGCTCGACCTTGCCGACGAGGTCGGCGCCGACGTCGGCGGCCTTGGTGAAGATGCCACCGCCGACTCGCATGAACATCGCGAGCATCGCGGCGCCGAAGCCGAAGCCTTCGAGAACGGTCGCGGCGTCTCCCTTGTAGAGGAAGACGACGACGGACGCGCCGAGCAGACCCAGACCAACGGTGAGGAAGCCGACGACGCCACCGGTGCGGAACGCGATCTGCATGGCGCCGGTGCGGCTGCCCTCACGGGCGGCGGCGGCGACGCGCAGGTTGGCGCGGGTCGCCAACGACATTCCGGCCCAACCGATGAACGCCGAGAATCCGGCGCCGACGACGAAGAAGGCGCTTCGGCCCAGCTTGACCATGGTTTCGTTGTCGGTGCCGTGCACCGGCAGCAGCCACAGAAGGATGACGGCAACGACGACGAAGATCCCGAGGGAGCGGAACTGGCGCTTCAGGTAGGCGGACGCGCCTTCCTGGACCGCGCCGGCGATCTCCTGCATCTTCGGGGTGCCTTTGCCGGTGGCGAGCACGGCTTTCACCAGTGCCGCAGCGAACCCGAGGGCTACCAGCGCGAGCGCGGCCGCGACGACCACGTAGCTGATCTCCACATTGGTCGCGCTGCTGTCGCCATCGACAAGCAACGTGTGAGACATTTATTCTCCTGGAATTTTCGATCCCCGATGAGCATGGGGAGATAACCAGCGGAGTGTAACCAGATTCACCTGGTGCTACGTCCGGGGTTCGATGCGGTGACCGCTACCGGGGCCAGGTCATCCGGATCGTCGTTCCGTCGCCCCCGGGGGCCACGATGACCTCTAGATCCTCGACGAGACCGGCGAGGAGGGCGAGGGCGACTTCCTCGGTCAGGGCGTCCTCGTCGGGCATGTCCTCGGTGAGGTGCGTGTCATCGGTCACCGACGTGCGCAAGGAACTGCTCGAAACCGGAGCAAAATCCGCAACTTCCGTCACAAAGCTTTCACCGATTGACAGCTTCATTCTCACAAGTTGAGTGATCCCGTGCCGACGGTGGCGGGCGACGGCACGCGAACACGCCTCGCCCGCGGCTTGGCGCACCTCGCTGAGGGTCTCCCCCGACAACCCGGCCCGTTGTGCGACGGCGGCGGCCACGAGTCGGGCCGTTCGCACGTGCACTGGCGCGGGCGTGAACCCGAATCGAACCGTGCGCGGGTCCATGCCGTCAGCCGTCCGAGGGCTCGGCCGGGGTGATGTCGAAGACTTTGTGCAGTCCGGTCAGCTGGAAGATCTTCATCAGCTGGTGCCGAACCGCGATGATCTTCATCGATCCGTTGACTTCACGGAGTCGACGAAGGATGCCGATGAAGACGCCCAGCCCGGTCGAATCGCAGAAGTCGACGCCGCCGACGTCGACGGTCAGCTCGGTGACCCCGGACGACAACAGAGCCGACAGTTGTTCCCGCAGTTCAGAGGCGGTGTACATGTCGATCTCGCCGGTCACGTGCACTGTGGCGCACGAGTCGACCACCTGCGTGCGAAAAGTGAGTTCCATTCGCGTTGTTTGCCCAACCCTCGACATCGCTGACGTTATGACGACAGCCTAACCGCCGATCGCCGCCGGGGTGCCCGTCGGTGGTGGGACCGCGCTCATGTCAGCCCTCAGAGACCGTCGTGTCGACGATGGATCGGCGTCGGAACCCCAACGGTCGCGTCGTCGAACCACCGCACCGTGCTCCGGACAAGGGGCGTCGAACACCGGGATCGGGGAACTTCTTCCGCTTGGCGGACTCCCCGACCCGCGCCTGGCGGCACGGACACGACGATTTCCGGAGACTCGCGCGGCCGGCGACTCGGCCGCGTCGACCGGCCGCGCGGGCCGAAGCGCCGTCGGTACCGGCGTGTCGGATGTGGGACGAGACCCCGCCGTGCCGTCGGCGTGTTCGGCGGCTCCGTGGGCCTCCGGGTCACACGGACGCGATCGTCACCGAGCGGATCGTGTGCAGCGCGATGGTGTGCAGCATGTCGGTGCGCTTGTCCTCGGCCCGCAGGTAGCCCGACCCGATCGACACCGGGCGGAGCAGCTTGCGGACCATCTCACCGTGCTTGGCCTCGTACTCGACCCAGACGAGACGACGCTTCGGCAGGGCCTGTCGCAGGAGCTCGACGAGATCGTCGGCCGGTCGCGGCGGTGCCGGTTCGGCGCGTTCGTCGCCGGTGCGCAGCTGGTCGATGATCGCGTGCAACGGAGCACCGTGCAGGCGGGGCGTCGGATCGGCCGGTACCTCGGGGCGGGAGGCGGTCGGGGCGCGAGGCGTCTCGGTCCGGTCGGCGATGATCGCTCCGGTCGCGTCCTCGGCGACGGGTGCGTGTCCACCGCGTCGCAGCAAGGTCATCACCTCCGTCATCGACAGGGGGGACACGAGCACCGTGTCGGAGAGGCGACGAAGCCGGGCGGGGGCGAGTCGACGGTCGGCGAGGATCGCGGTGAGCGCGGCCGTGTCGTCGCCGCGCAGGTACGAACCGACCTCCCCGACCCTCAGCCCGCCGTGCCGCCTCCACACGTCGGCGATGAGGTACGTCAGCGCCTGTGGCAGCGGCGTCAGCGAGCGGCGCGTGAACACGCCCGTTATGTCCTCGCTGGAGTATCCGGCGTCCATCGCTCGGCGCAGGCTGTCCGGCGACACCCGGTACGTCGTGGGGGACTCGGCGTCGGCGAGGACCGCCAGCTCCGACGTCAACAGCGGCGACGGGTGGCCCGGGACGATCACCGTGAGATCACTTTGGACTATGAGTTCCTCCGTGGCCGGAGGCAGGACGTCCCGCAGCGCCTCCTCGACCGGGTCCGGTTCGTCGGCGCGCACCCCCAATGGATCGTCCGCTCCGGCGTCGAGCAGTCGCCGCCCGAACGTCGACAACGCGTCCCGTGCCGTGATCCCGAGCAGTGACGCCTGGGCGAGCGCCGCGCGGACGCCGTCCTCGGTGTGTCGACGCGGCGTCCGCCACGCCAGGATGGCGACGGCCGTGTCCTCCGGCACCGGCGTGCCCGGAGCGTATTCGGCGAGCAGTCCCAGGGCGCGGCGCCGATATCGGGGCGCCGACAGGGACGTCAAATCGGGGCCGAGCACCGTCGCGCCCCGACCCGAGGCCGTCCGGTTGCCGACGAGCCGCGCGTCCCGCGGGGCGTCCAGCCAAGCCCTGGCCAGGCGCGTCCACCGTTCCTCGACGGTCTTCGACCGCCACGCGTCGAACGCCAGGGACGGCAGCCACGCGCCCGGCGAACCGAGCAGTCCAGCCGCGTACGCGGCCTCCAGCAACGTCGCCGCCTGTGCCAAGGTCACCCCGACGGTCTTCACGATCCGTTGCAGCCCTTGCATTCCCATGCCGCCCGCTTTGACGGACGTGACGGGTTCGACGGCGAGCGTCGTCAGCAGCTCCTCCGTCAGTCGGACCGCCTCGATCACCTGCGCGGCCGCGTGCGGGTCGACGTCGCCGGGAGACAGTCGCCGCGTTCCGTCCGGTTCCGGCTGGCGCGGCAGTCGCCCGAGCGGGCCGTCGTCCCGACGTAGCAGCCGCCCGACCTCGCCGGGGAGTTCCACCGTGTCGTCGTCGACCGGCACGAGGAGACCACGCGCGATCAACCACCGCACGGGTGTCTCGGGCTCACGTTCGTAGGCGCCCGCGACCGTTCCGATCGGCGGCCCCTCGGCGAGCCTGTCCAGCACCGTTCGCGCCTGCGGCGGCGCCGCCATGACGGCTCGCCGCAGCGCCGCCGGGTCGGCCACCAGCCGAGCGGACTCCTCGCTCAGTTCGGCCGCGTCCCGACCGAGGCCCGCCGGGTAGGGGCCGGCGGCTTCGGCCACACTCGACGGATACCGCAGCGCCTCGTCGGGCCCCCAGACGAGCGCGAGCGCGCGCATACGGGCCACGGCCGCGTCCACTCCGGATCGGTCGGGCGTGATCGTGGCGAGGCGGCCCACGTCGGCGACACCGTTCACCGCGATCAGACGCAGGCCGTCCAGGACTCGCAAAGTGAACGCGTCCAACAGATCAAGCGCCCGAGTCACCGACAAGACGGTGCGGGCGCGGTCGGCGAGCTCATCGAAACCGACCGGCGCCGGGACCACCAGGTCCGTGCGTCGTTCGGCGAGCTCCGCCAATGCCTCGTTGGTCCACGAACGTAGGGTCGCCGCCAAAGACCCAGAGGTCGCGGATGAGAAGGATCGCGCTGCCATTACGTGCAACGGTACGTGGTGAACCGTCCATCCCTGATCATCCGTCCGGGTGTCCCGCGCCGAGCCCAGTGAGACGCAGGGCATGCACGCGTAAGGCATGATGAACGCGGTGACGATGGGGCCCATGCTGTTTCCCGTCGCCAAGCCCCGGTTCGTTGTGCGACCAAAGTGAGAAAACATGAATGACGACGTTCTTGGCTGTGCCGCCTGTGGCGAGATCGGCGCGGAATCCTGTGACACCTGCGGCTGCGAAGGCGCGTGTACGGGCTTCGGCATCGGAGGGCCCTGCGACGACGCTTGTGGTGGCGGCGCCAGCAGTCCCGACAGCGTCCCGAACAGCTACTACATGCTGGCCAGCGTCCTCATGCTGTCTCCAGCCGCGCTGCGTCCTCGTCCTCGCCGTCAACGGACGTGGCGGCTCATGTCTCTGCCGTCGACCTTCGGCCTGTGGCTCATCACGCTCTACCAGCGTCACATCTCGCGCCGCCTGCCGATCGTCTGCCGGTACGAGCCCTCGTGCAGCCACTACGGCAAGGCCGCCGTCGATCGGTACGGTCTCGTGAAGGGCGCTCGCCTTGCGGCCCTGCGGATCATGCGCTGTCGCGCCGACGTGCCGCACGGCACGGTGGACGAGCTGAAATAATCGCGATCATGACGAAGACGCGACCGAGCAAGACCAAGCAGGTAAAGGCCGGACACCTGCCGATCGCTGAACTCCATTCGCCCCTCGTGGCCGCGAGTTCGCCGTTCGGCGACAACCTGGAGTTCCCGTTGCCCGTCGACCTCATTCACTACGAGTCGTCCTCGCCGGTGCCTCCCCGCATCGACTCCGAGGCCTGACGTCCCGCCGATGGCTCGGCCCGCCGGGGCCGAGCCATCGGAAATTCGCTGGCGTGAACGGGCCGATCGGCGTTGTCTGGGGGCCACCGAGCGAAGGAGCCCCCGATGGCAGATGACAGATTCGAACCCCTGACCGCGACATTCGACGGGCTGGTGCTGCGTCCGTTCGTCGCCGCCGACGCGCCGCTCGTCGCCGAGGGCTGCAATGACCCGCAGACGCAACGCTGGGTGCCGCTGCCCTATCCGTACACGATGGACCACGCGATCGACTGGACGACCGTCGCGTCGCACGCGCTCCGCGAGGACGGTGATGGACTCCACCAGGGACTGTTCACTGTCGACGGACAGTTCATCGGTGCCATGTCGTTGGTGCGCACCAACTGGCGATACCTCAGCACCGAGATCGGTTACTGGGCGACGCCCGCCGCACGCGGGCACGGCCACATCACCACCGCGACGATCTTCCTCTCCCGGTGGGCCCTCGACAACGGCATGGGACGTGTCGAACTGTGCGCCGAACCCGAGAACACCGCGTCCCGGCGCGTCGCCGAGAAGGCCGGGTTCACGTTCGAAGGCGTCAAGCGCAGCGCCGGAGTCAACGCCGACCGGCGCGTCGACCTCTGCCTGTACTCCCTGATCCGATCCGACCTCGACCAGTCCGAGTGACTCGTCCGCACCCAAGCCACGGGAGACCCCACATGACGAACTTGACCCTCCGGGCGGGCTCGGTCGCCGACGCGCCCGCCGTCATCGGCCTGCTCGACAACGCCATGCGGTGGCTCATCGCCGAAGGCAGAACCGATCAGTGGGGTGAGACCCTCGCGTCCAACATTCCCAGCCGCGTAGCCCACATCACCCGATACACCGACGGAGGCGACTGCCACATCGCGCTCGCGGGAACGGACGTGGTGGGGGCGCTCGTCGTGGGTGAGGCCATCTCGTACGTCCCGCCGGCGACGGAGCCCGAGCTCTACGTCAAGTTCCTCGTCGCCGATCGTTCCCGCCCCGGCCTGGGCGTCGGCGGCCTCCTGCTCGACCATGCCGCGACGCTCGCCCGTCAGCGGGGCCTGAGCCTGCTCCGGGTCGACTGCTTCCGCTCCCCGGACCGCTCGCTCATCGAGTTCTACGAACGCCACGGCTTCACGTCCACCGAGGAGTTCACCGTCGACGACGGCAAGTGGGCCGGTCAGGTCCTCGAACGTCGACTCGACTGACCACGGGGCCGCCCGCCTGCGGTCGTGACCGCTCGCACAATGCGCTTGCGGGGCCGTTCGGCGATGGCCTATGCTCGTCAGCGTCCTGTTCCCGACGGAAGAGCCCTCCCTTGAAGCACTGATCGCGGACACCGCGCACGCCACGTTGATGTACATCCGTGGTCGTTGGCGCCCGCGATAGTGCTGAGGTGACTGGGCCCGTCGGTCTCGTTCCCGCAGTGTTGTCCCATTCGCGTTCTCCGCGCGGTGTCTCCTCATCCCGATGACACGACCACTGTGGAGGAGAACACCATGACCGCGTCCATTTCCCTCAACCATCTCGGTTTCGCCTGGCCCGAGGGCGCCCCCGTGTTCGACGGGATCGACGGCGCCGTCACCGGCGTCACCGCTCTCGTCGGAGACAACGGTTCCGGCAAGACCACCATGCTCCGGCTGATCGCGGGCGAGCTGACCCCGACGTCGGGCGCCGTCGACGTGCGCGGCGAAGTCGCGTACCTGCCGCAGGACCTGCCGATTCGAACAGAGTCGACCGTCGCGGAGCTGCTGGACATCGCCGACCGGCTCGACGCCTTGCGCGCCATCGAGGCCGGTTCCGTCGACGAGGCGCACTTCGCCACCGTCGGCGACGACTGGACCGTCGCCGAGCGCGCGCGGGCCGAACTCGACCGACTTGGACTGGAACACGTCGACCTCGACCGGACCGTCGGCTCGCTGTCCGGCGGAGAGTCCATGATGGTGGGACTGGCGGGTCGCCTGCTGCTCTCGCCCTCGGTGCTGCTGCTGGACGAACCGACGAACAACCTCGACCGCTCCGCGCGGGCCCGGTTGTACACGGCCGTCGAGGAGTTCGCCGGAACCGTCCTGGTCGTCAGCCACGACCGAGAACTGTTGCGACGCGTCGGCACCGTCGCCGAACTTCGCGACCGCCAACTGCGCGTGTTCCACGGCAACCTCGACGTCTACCTCGAGGCGATCGGTGTCGAACAGGAGGCCGCGCGTCGGGCCGTGAAGACGGCCAAGGCCGACATGAACAAGCAGAAACAGGAACTCATCGACGTCCAGGTCGTGCTCGCGCGGCGAAAGCGCTACGGGCAGAAGATGTTCGAGACGAACCGCGAACCACGGATCGTCATGCGCGCAAGGAAACGAGCGGCCGAGGTCAGCGCCGCGAAACTGAAGATCGGCCATCAGGAGGATCTGCGGGAGGCACGTGAGCGCCTCGACGACGCGGAGGAACGCGTCCGCGGCGACGCCTCGATCCGGATCGACCTCCCCGACACCGAGATACCGGCCGGGCGGGACGTCCTCAAACTGTCCGGTGTGAACGCTCGCGGACTGTTCGCCGACGGCGTCGACCTGCACGTGCGCGGGCCCGAACGCGTCGCGCTCGTCGGAGACAACGGCTCCGGCAAGACGACGCTGCTGCGGATCATCGCGGGCGAACTCGACACCGACGCCGGCGTGTCCACTGTCGCCGTTCCGTTCCAGTACCTCTCGCAGCGACTCGACCATCTCGACGAGACGGCGACCGTCTACGAGAACGTGCGGCGCCTGGCGCCCACCCGGCCCGACGCCTTGCTGCGCAACCGCCTGGCGCGGTTGGGATTGCGGACGTCGAGGACGGGTCGCCCCGGCGAGTTCCGATCGACCCACGCCGGTCAACCCGTCGCGGAACTGTCGGGCGGCGAACGACTGCGGACCGCGCTCGCGGGCGCGTTGTCCGCGGAACCGGCGCCGCAACTGCTGATGTTGGACGAACCGACGAACAATCTCGACATGTTGAGCGTGACGCAGCTGGAGCAGGCGTTGCAGGCGTATCGGGGCGCGCTGATCGTCGCCAGCCACGACCTGGACTTCCTGCGGGAGTTGGGGATCGATCGCTGGTTCCACGTCGAACGCGGCGCGGGAGTCGTCGAGATCGCCGAACCATCCGACATGGAGTGATTCGCCCCCGTCTCCCCCGGAGCGNGAGCTCCGGGGGAGACGNACCCCGCCGGTCGGGGCACGGCGGGTCGCGCGCGGAGACGGTTCGGCGTGTCAGGATGAGGCATGAACATTCCGGGAAGCGGACTGGCCAAGGGCCTCGCCGTCACGGTGAAGCGGATGGTCGCCCCCGCGCACACCCAGCAGTACCCGGACGAGTCGCCCCCGTTGCCCCCGCGCAGTCGAGGCGTCATCGCCTTGCTCGACGCCAACTGCACCGTCTGCATGCTGTGCGCCAGGGAGTGTCCCGACTGGTGCATCTACATCGACTCGCACAAGGAGACGGTGGAGGTGCCGGGCGCGGCCCGCGCCCGGCAGCGCAACGTCCTGGATCGCTTCGACATCGACTTCTCGCTGTGCATGTACTGCGGGATCTGCATCGAGGTGTGCCCGTTCGACGCGTTGTACTGGTCCCCCGAATTCGAGTACGCCGAGCACGACATTCGCGACCTCCTACACGACCGGGACCGGCTCGGCGACTGGATCGACACCGTTCCGGCCCCGGCCGCGCACGACCCGATCGGGGCTCCGGCCAAGGAGGAGTCGACGGTGACGAAGCGGCAGGCCCGATGACGATCACCGACGCCCTGCTGATCGCGTTCGGCGCGTTGACCGTCGGCAGCGCCCTGCGGGTCGTGACGACGGCACACCTCGTTCGCGCGGGCCTGTGGCTCGTGATGGCACTCGGTGGCCTGGCGGCGTGCTTCCTCGTGTTGACCGCGGAGTTCGTCGCGTGGGTCCAGGTATTGATCTACATCGGAGCGATCGTGGTGCTCCTGCTGTTCGCGGTGATGCTGACGAAGGCGCCGATCGGGGCCAGCACGGAACTCGATCGGCGGCGCCTCCCGGCCGCGCTGTGCGGCGCGGGCGTCGGCCTCGGCTTGTCGGCGGTTCTGGTCGACGCCTTCGGGTGGCGGCTCGTCGACATGGCGGTCGTCGAGCCCGGGTCCGCGGAACAATTGGGGCGCAGCATCTTCGGCGAATGGGTGCTTCCGTTCGAACTGCTGTCGGTGCTGTTGCTGTCGGCGCTGGTCGGCGCGATCGTGGTGTCGGCGAAGTTGCCGCGTTCACCTGGCCGCTGAAGGCTGTCCCGACTTCAACGCCGATCGGGGCCGAAATTTCGGGGATCCGATCTCACAAAACGACGTCGGCGAACGTTTACCTAATGAGAAGGCCCGAACCAGGGGTGGTCGCGGAGGCGCTGCTCGGCGGGGTGGGTGATGCCCACCGCCGGAACCGCGGAGTGGTCGTGAACGGGGCCCATCGGGCGAACGTCAACGTTGAAAGGGGAGTGGATGATGGAGGTGATGCCGTGACACGGCGAAACAGCACACGCACCCGTGAGGGCGGCGAGGTCGTGAGCACCGATGCTCAGCTGGAGCGGGCCACCATGTAGTCGCAGATGCCGAGGAGCGCGTCCCGTGCCGGGCACTCGGGTAGCCCGAGCGCGATCGTCTTGGCGTCGTTGCAGTAGGTGTCGAGCACCTCGCGCGCCCGATCCATCGCGGAGGACTCGCGCAGCAGTCGCAGGGTCTCGGCGAGGTCCTCCTCGGCGACGGGGCCGGAGAGCAGTTCCCGGAGTCGTTCCGAGGTGTCGTCGCTCGTCCGTGCGAACAGGACCGGCAGCGTGGGAATGCCTTCCATGAGGTCGGTTCCCTGGGTCTTGCCGCTGGTGTCGCCGTCGGAGGCGATGTCGAGCAGGTCGTCCGACAGTTGGTACGCGACGCCGATGATCTCGCCGAACTCGGCGAGGGCTTCGACGACTTCGCTCGGGGCCTTCGCGAGTTGCGCGCCGAGCCGGGCCGCCGTGGCGATGAGCGAGCCGGTCTTCTCCGCGAGGACGTGCAGGTACCACTGGATCTGGTCGGCGTCTTCGGGAGCTCCGACGGTCTCCGAGATCTGGCCGTGGACGAGCCGGGCGAACGTCCTCGCCTGGGTTCGGACGACGTCGGCGCCCAAGTCGGCGACGAGCTCCGACGCGATCGCGAAGAGGTAGTCGCCGGCGAGGATCGCGATGGCGTTGCCCCACCGGGAGTTGGCGCTGGGGGCGCCGCGACGCATCGCGGCCTCGTCCATGACGTCGTCGTGGTACAGCGTCGCGAGGTGGGTCAGTTCGATGACGAGCGCGGATTCCGCGATGCCCTCGGCGGCCGGATCACCGAAGTGCGCGGCTGTGAAGACGAGCATCGGCCTGAATCGCTTGCCACCCGCCTTGAACAGGTGCGAACTCGCTTCAGTGAGGAACTCGTCCCCCGTGTCGACGACTTCGTACAGCCGCCGCTCCACCATGTCGAGTCCGTTCGTGACGGACTGCTCCAAGGACGGGTCGACGAACTCCAGAAGGGTTCTGCGCTGCGCCAAGCTCACCACGCCACCACGATACTTGTCGAGTTCGGTAACGGTGTCGCCCCGGCCGTGATTATGGCGTGGCGCGCAGCAGCAGCTGACGGCCGATGACGGTCGTGACGGCCGCGATCGCCATCAACACGGCCATGGACATCCACGCGACGGGGAAGCTCCACAGTTCGACGATCGCGCCGAAAGCCAACGGTCCCAGGCCACCGCCGAGGTAGACGCCGGTCTGAGTGATGCCGGTGGCCGCCGCCGGAGCCTCGGGGTGTCGTCGGGAGATGGCGAAGTTGAGGAGGCCCGGCCACGCCCAGCCGAGGGCGAAGCCGATCGCGGTGCCGACGGGGATGGTCCACACCGTCGGAGCGGCGAGCAGGGCGAGACCGACCGCGCCCGTGGCGAGCATGACGGCGACCATGGTGAGGCGTCCACCGGTGCGTCGGTCGGCGAGCCAGCCGACGCTGATGCGGGCGATGAGGCCCGCGAAGCCGCCGAGCGTGACGGTCAGGCCGGCCGTCGCCTCGGACAGTCCACGGTCGACGCCGTACTCGGCGATGAACGAACCGAGCGGATTGGCGGCCGTCGCGCCGAGGGCGGCGGCGACGGTCACGACGATGAGACCGGTGCTGGGCTTCGCGCGGCCCGGCGCGGGCGTGTTCGCGGAGTCGGTGGCGCGCGGTGTCGCCGGGAGCACCGGCAGCGCCGTCAGGGCGAGGGCCGCGGCCAGGACGAACGCCCACTGCCAGCCGAGCGTCAGCGCGACGACGGGAACGGCGATACCCGCCAGGGTCGTCGAAAACGGGACCGCGGCCTGTTTGACACCGAACATGAGGCCTTGCCGGTGGGCGGGGACGCGTCGCGCGAGCAGCGCGTTGGAGGCGAGTTGACCGAGGCTGTTGGCGGGGCCCGACAGGACCATCCAGGCGATGAGGGTCGTCAGGTTCGTCGACGTTGCGATACCGAGGAGCGTGACGGCGGACAGGATGATCGCCGCCCGTCCGGCGGTGCGGGCGCCGACGCGTTCCACCAGCCGTCCGGTGTAGACGCTCACGATGGCGCTGGCGGTGAAGTACAGGCCGACGACGAGGCCGAGCCCGGCCGCGGTGATGCCGAGGTCTCCGGTGATCTGGACGCTGAGGCCGCCGACGAGGAACACCGGGCACACGGTCGCGACGGTGGTGGTGAGCGCTGCGGTACCGGCGCGGAACGGTGTGGGTTGCGTTGATGGCACGGGCAGACACGCTACTCCGCCGTCTTGCGGGCGGTGGCGAGGTGAGATCGGCGTTCACGCCGGAAGAGAGAGGAGTGGATGCCGCGGCGGGAAGGTTTGGTGGGGTGAGGAACCCTCCCGCCGCGGCGTACGGCGAGTGTTGGTGGGAAACGACTCGCCGTTGGTTTTGGATGATGTGCAGGTGGGGCAACATCCGAAAACCGGGTGTTTCTAGTCCGCATCACATGGACATGAGCAACTATCGCCCGTGGTGAGGCGATCCGCCACCCGCTCGATTTCAAATAGCGATAACGCCGGGTCCGGTTTTCTGAATTCGAGGGGTTGATCGGGGCAAGGCCGCGTCCGGGGGCCGTCGCGATCGTTCTACTTAAGAGAGATGACGCGCCGTTGTACTGCCGATACGCCTCCGCGCTTCGATTCGCCTATCGTTTCGTGGGAGACGGTGGGGCGTCCATCCTCGAGCGGCCAGTTGAGTCGAACCTGTTGATGCGGTTTGCACAGGCGTCTAGTCAACGCGGGAAATGACGCATATGCTGCCTGCAAGCCAACCGCCACAACGGTTGTTACTCGGCGCACCTGGCGAAACAATCAAAATGGCCGGTGCATCGTGCAGCGATCTAACTGGAGGACACCTCGCCGATGGCGGTGATGACGATGAGATGATGTGCGGCCGTGACGTGGTGGACACTCGGGCCGCGCATGCGATACAAGTCAACGAAAACAGATCACGCGTTCAAGGCACGGGGAGTGACAGAGAAGGTGGGAATGACAAGATGGCTGGGGGCCACGTTAAACGCTCGGCGGCTACGCCGGGCGGGAAGAAGCCTGAACCTACGGACCTGATCCAAAGCGTTCGTCGTGCGCTGCGTGTCATGGAGACGATCGGATCGACGCCCTCCGGGATGTACGCCAAGCAGATCGCGCGGGCGTGTGAACTGACGCTTCCGACGACGTACCACCTGGTGCGGACGTTGACGTACGAAGGCTATTTGACGAAGACCGACGACGGACGATTCCAGGTGGGCCTCAAGGTCTCCGACCGTTACGCCGATCTCGCGGCGGCCATGCGCGGTCCGGCCACGGTGTCGGAAGTGTTGCGCCGCACCGCCGGTGACACCGGGTACAGCCATTACCTGGGTCGCATGATCGACGGCCGTGTAGCCATCACCGCTGTCACGGAAGGCACCCGATCCCCGCATGTGGAGGATCTGATTCTCGGTTTCGACGAAGGCGCCCATGCCACCGCCCTTGGCAAGGCGCTGCTGTCGACGATGACCGGCCCGGAACGCAAGCGAAACCTGGCACAGACGGGCATGCGGCGTTACACCTCGTCGACGGTGATCGAACCGCGTGAACTCGAATACGACCTCGCCCGGTTGGCGACTCGCGGGGTCTACACAGAGGTCGGTCAGTTTCGCGAGGGCGTCGGCTGCGCCGCGTCGGTCGTCCGCGATGACCCCGACCAGCGCTACCGCACCGTCATCGCATGCACCATGCCACTGGCGGAGCTGCGGATCTTCGGTGCTCGGGTCAAGAATCGCCTCGAACGCGCCGCCGAGGAACTGCAACCACTGCTGTGAACCGGTGCCCGGCGCGCCAGGGCGCGTCAGGCACCGGTTTCCGGTCCTGCTTATCGGCCGATCCGCGCGCCGTCGAGCCGCCACACGCACACCACGCCGGGTTTCGCGTAATCGCCGTTCGGCCACGTCGACGCGGGATTGTCCACTGTCGCCCCATCGACCTCGCCGGGGTGTTGGACCGCGACGAAGACGCTGAGGCTGTCGTCGGTGACGAACGGACCGCAGGTCTCGGCGCCGGTCGGAACGGTCAGGAACTGCCGCAGCCAGCCCCGTTCCGGCCCACTCAACGGCACCGCGAACAGGCCGTCGTTGGCGCCCAAGGCGTTGCCGTCGGTCGACACCCACAGGTTCTTCCCCGAAGCGTCGAACGCGACGTTGTCGGGGCAGGAGATCGGCGAGACCTTCGTTTTGCCGAAACCGGCGAAGAACGTCGACGGCTCGGCCGGGTCGCCGCACACCATGAACAGGTTCCACGTGAACCGCGTCGCCGCCGCGTCGTTGCCCTGCTCGGTCAGCTCAAGGACGTGACCGTGCTTGTTGGCGTTGCGCGGGTTCGCCTCGTCCGCCCCCGGCTTCCCGTCGGTGCCGCGGGCGGTGTTGTTCGTCAGGGCCGCGTACACCTTGCCCGTCACCGGGTTCGGTTCCACGTCCTCGGGCCGGTCCAGCTTGGTCGGTCCGACGGCGTCCGCCGCGAGCCGCGTGTGGATCAGCACCTCCGCCGCCGTGAAACCATCCACGAAGGACGTCTGGTTCCGCACCAGCGGAATCCACTCGCCGGCGCCGTCGAAGGCGCCGTCGGACGGCAACCGCCCGGAACCGTCGATCTCGTCGCCCGACGTGAACGACAGCTTCGCGACGTACAGGGTGCCCGTCTCCAACAGCGTCAGATTGTGCGCGCGGTCCTTCGCGGAGTCGCCCTCGCGCATCTTCTTGTCCGACACGAACTTGTACAGGTAGTCGAAACGCTCGTCGTCGCCCATGTACGCGACGGCCCGGCCGTCGTCGGCGATGATGACGTTCGCGCCCTCGTGCTTGAAACGACCGAGCGCCGTGTGCTTGCGGGGCGTCGAGTCCGGGTCGAACGGGTCGATCTCGACGATCCACCCGAACCGGTTGGCCTCGTTGGGGTGCTTCGACAGGTCGAAGCGCTCCTCGGCGCGGTCGAAGCGCCGGTTGTCGTCGCCGTGGTGCGAGGCGACGTCGAAGCCGTACCGTTTCAGTGCTGGTTTCGCGTCGTCCGCGACGCCGTCACCGCCGACGAAGTACTGGTTGAAGTTCTCCTCGCCGGAGAGGACGGTTCCCCAGGGGGTCCGTCCACCGGCGCAGTTGTTCAGGGTGCCGATCGGGCGAGTCCCGGCCGGGTCGGCGGTCGTTCGCAGCAGTCGATGACCCGCCGCGGCCCCGGTGAACGCGAACTTCGTGCCGAGGTGGATACGCCGATTGTCCTTGCCGTAGGAGCCGTCGCGCTCCATCGTCGTCGTCCAGCGGCCCGTGTCCTTGTCCTTGACGATCTCGACGACGGACATGCCGTGCGCGGCCATCGCCACGCGAATCTGCTCCAGCGGGGCGGCGTCACCGCCGAGGTATTCGCGGAACATCAGGTTCTCGTTGGTGTACTCGTGGTTGACGACGAGCAGCGCGCGCGTGCCCTTGCGGTTCAGGGGGAGTACGCCGACGTAGTCGCAGTTGTAGCCGAACTGTCCACGTTGGGCCTTCTCGGTCTGGGCGTCGATGTCGAAACGTGGGGCGCCGCGCGTGATGGGCGTGCCCCAGTCGATGATCACGTTGTGGTCGTATCCGTTGGGGACGACGACGGTGTCGAGCGTGTTGGGCGGGACGGGGGAGAAGCTCAGCTCCCCGGTGGCGTGGGATCGATCGGCGGTCGGCCCCGCCACGGTCGAGTCGTCGACTTCGGTGGCGCCGGCCGCGCCGGGCGACGCGAGCGCTCCGGCGCCGACGACGAGCGCCCCGACGGAGCCGGCCCGCAGCAGGTTCCGCCGCGACGCGGCGAGGTCGCCGAAGTACGTGTTGGTGGAGGTGTTGGGGACCGGGTGATCGCAGGCGTTGCCGCAGCGGAACCGGCAGGTTTCGCGGCTGCGATTTCCGTGGCGGATGGAGCTGTCGAGCAGTGGTAGGCGTCGCCGTTGGTGTGTCACGTCCGTGTACTCCTCGCGAGTCGTGTGTGTTGCGGCTGCGAGACGGACGTGGAAGGTTGTCCCGTCACCTCAGCCGAGTTGCCGGGTTACGGGACAACCTTGAGGTCCGCCGACGGCCATTCGGCGGACCCAGGGTGACACGGGGATGAACGGGTGGTCGCGAAGTCGCGTTACTTCTTCTTTTTCTTCTTGTCGCTCGGGTCGGGAACGACGAGGTTCAGAACCCAGCCCACGACGGCCACGACGATCGCGCCCAACAGCGCGTACCAGAAGTTCTCGATGTGGAACGGCACGCTGAACTGGTCTCCGATGACGTCGACGAGCAGGAACAGCGCGGCGTTGACGATCAGTCCGAACAGGCCGAGCGACGCCGCGTAGAGGGCGCAGCCGATGACCTTGATGATCGGTTTGATGATCGCGTTGACGAGGCCGAAGATCAGCGCGACGATCAGCAGCGTGCCGATCTCGCCGCCGACGCCGTCGGCCTGAACGTCGATGTTGGGGGCGAAGATCAGCGTGGTGACCCACAGAGAAATCGCGGTGACCACGATCTTGAGGAGATAACTCATGCGCCCAATCGTGCCAGAGTCGGTGGATTCCTTGAATGTCAAGGAATCCACCGACTCGGACAAAAGGGATCATTCGCAGTGGTCAGTAGTAGTAGGGCCGGGAGCTCGCGTTGATCATGCCGAGGCACATTGCCAGGAAGACCAGGATGAACACCGCGTAGATGGCGATCATCAGGCCGAGTCCATTGTAGGGCTGTGGCGCGGGGCCGAGGCTTCCCGGTGAGAACACCCAGATCGGCGCGCGGTACTCCACGTCCGTCGCTTGTCCTGGATGGACGGTGATCCACTGTTCGACGCGACCCGGTTGCGCGGGGAAGAGCCACGGGAAGTACATGAGGACATGGTGGGTTCCCGCGGGCAGCGTCAACGTGTTGAGCCCCCACTGGGTGTTCGGCATCTGCTGACCGTTGACGATGATGACCGGTTTGACGAAGAACAGCACCCAGGCCATCCAGAAGAACTTCGCGTCGATGCGGAGCCAGCCGGTGGACCCGGCATCTGGATACTGTGGATATCCAGGCTGCGGGGTCGGTTGCTGGTGGCCGTACGACGGCGGCGTTTGTGGGTATCCGTAGCCGGGCTGCTGCCCGTATCCGCCCTGCGGGGGATAACTCATGATGGTCCTTATTCCATGATGGCGATGGTTGTGGGCAGCGCCGATTATCGCTTGCCTGGTCAACGAATCGGAGAGCGAGGTTCCCCACCCGCCTCATCCGCCTCACCTCCGCCCCGGGGAAGGAAGCGTCGGGTTCCCGCCCGCCGCTCCTCACCGCCGGGATCGCGCGAGACCGAGCCGCCACGTCGACGCGGCGCGACGGACGCGGGCACCCCCGATGCGATCTCCGCGACAGTCCACGCCGACCCTCGCCGAGTGGTCGAGGAGAACCGGAGGTCGCGACACCGGTCTCCCCTTCGCGATCGATACGAACTCGGTAGGCGGTGTGACGCACGCGTCGCAACCGATCATGGGTTCGGCGCGTGTTGTGCTCAGATAAAACGCGCGTAGTCGACACGTGAGGAGACAGGCGATGGCGAGCACGTTCGCTCTCGGCGGAGCCGTGCCCATCGGCATCGATTACCCCCCTGCCCGTACCTCGCCCAAGGCGGCAGGGAAAATGGGACCTGCCGCGACCCGCGAACCCGCAGGTGCGGCGGATCGTGTGTCGATACGTGACGGAGTGCGCGTGCAGTCGGAAGCGGAGTTCATCGCGCTCTATGAGTCGCGTTTCTCCGAACTGGCTGCCCAAATCTATGCCTACACCTCGGATTCGAGTGAGGCCCAGGACATCGTTCAAGAAGCGTTCCTCCGAGCCTGGCAACGCTGGGACACCATCGGTGACTACGACGAACCCCTCGCCTGGGTCCGCCGTGTCGCGTGGAACCTCGCCACCAGCCGACACCGCCGCGTGGCGGTCGCCAGACGCTTCCTCCAACGCAGCTCCGCGCCCGAGCCGCACCCCGGCATGAGCCCCGACCACGTCGCCCTTGTCGAGGCCCTCCGCAAGGTCCCCGAGAAGCAGCGGCGGGCCGTCGTCCTGCACTACCTCGGTGACATGTCGATCGCCGACATCGCCCGACAGACCGGAGCCAAAGAAGGCACCGTCAAGTCGTGGCTGCACCGGGGCAGGACCGAACTGGCCCAGTACCTCACCGAAAACGAGGAGCCCGAGACCACCCGCAGACCAGGGGAGGTGTCACGCCGTGCCTGACCCGTTCCGGCAACGCCCACGACCGAAGCCGGCACCCGAGGACATCGTGACCTCGGCGTTCGCGGCCTACCGCGCAGAAGCCCCCATTTCGTTCACCCCGCCATCGGCCACCGCGCTCATGGCGCGCGCCCCCCGGCGTCCCCGGCGGCGCGCCCTGTCGGTGTCCGTCGCCGCGCTCGCGTGCACCGGACTCATGCTGTCCGGCGTCGCGATCACGCAGACGATGACGAGTTCACCGAGCGGCAACGTGGAAGCGATCGGCTCGGACGAGTCGAGCGCGCCCGACACGCTCAACCAGTCGAGCACCTCGACGGACTCGGCCCCGGGAACCGACGTGCCCGCGAGCCCCGACCCGGTCGAGGCGGAACTACTCGCCCGGACCGTGTCCCTGCCCGCGTGGCCCGGCGAACTCGGCGAGCAGTGCCCCGCCGGGGAATTCCGGTTCACCCCGCCGGACGACGACGACCCGCACTCGCTCCCCCCGATCACCGACTCCCCGACCCCCAACGGCGCGTGGGTGCTGCTCCCCAACAACACGCACGCCAAGTCCACCAACCTCGACGGCGTCGACGGCGACGAGGTGATCGTCCCCGTTGCGTGCGGCGACGTCCCCGGCGTCATCGCCTTGTCGCAAGAGGACGACCAGTTCACGTCGGTCGCGTTCGTCTACGCCGAAGAGGAACCCGGCGAGGCGATCGAGGTGAAGGACGCGCAGGACACCGTCGTCACGCTCAGCATGGCCGACGGCGGCCAGGACAAGAAGAAGATCCGCCACTTCGCCTTCGACGGCGAGGAGTTCACCGAGACCACCGGACCCGGAGACGGCACCAGCCCGCCACCGACAGACCCTGGCGGTGACGGCAGCGCGTCGCCAGGTGAGGAATCACCAGACCCACCTGGCGACACCTCGACCCCCCAGCCGAACGAAGACCGGACCAGTCCACCACCGGACGGCCCGAGGACGCACGACCCGGACGACTCCGAGCCGCAGGACTAGAACCCGTACGCCGTCACGCGTGCGGTTTTGTCGTATCCCGACGAGGACACCCCTACTTGGGGCGTCGTCGTCGGGTCGCCGTGCGCCCCAACACCCCCACGACACGGGACGACACCGTCTCGACGTGTTTCAGAAGCGTTACGGCCCTTGGTTCTCAGCCCCGCGATGGGTGTCACCCGTCCCACATCGTTCGGATCCCCAGTGTCGCGACGTACGATCGCGAGTGTAAGAAGGGGCGGGCAAAGTCCGTCGCCGTCCGGTCGGCAATGAGCCCGCCAAGGAGAGTGCTTAAAGGTGAACACCGTCCGGCAGTTGGATCGGGTCGTCATTCGGTTCGCGGGTGACTCGGGCGACGGCATGCAGTTGACCGGTGACCGGTTTACGGCAGAAACCGCCAAGCTCGGCAACGATCTATCCACTTTGCCTAACTTCCCGGCCGAAATTCGCGCACCAGCGGGCACCCTCCCCGGAGTGTCGAGCTTCCAGATCCACTTCGCCGACACCGACATCCTGACCCCCGGCGACGCCCCCGGCGTCCTCGTCGCGATGAACCCGGCCGCGCTCAAGGCCAACATGGGAGACCTGCCGCGCGGCGCGACCATCGTCGTCAACTCCGACGAGTTCACGCCACGCAACCTCAAGAAGGTCGCGTACGCGTCGAACCCGCTCGAAGACGGCAGCCTCGACGACTACCAGCTGCACGCGGTTCCGTTGACATCCCTGACGATCAGCGCGCTCACCGACTTCGACATCGGCAAGAACGAGGCCGCCCGCGCGAAGAACATGTTCGCGCTCGGCCTCATCTCGTGGCTGTACTCGCGACCGATCGAAACGACCATCTCGTTCATCGACCGCAAGTTCGCCGCCCGCCCCGAGATCGCGCGCGCCAACGTCGCCGCGCTGAAAGCCGGGCACGCGTACGGCGAGACCACCGAGACCTTCGCGGTCCGGTACGAGGTCCCGCCCGCGACCCTCGCCCCCGGCACGTACCGGAACATCACCGGCAACCTCGCGCTCGCGTACGGGCTCGTCGCGGCCGGCGTTCGATCGAAACTGCCCGTTTTCCTCGGCGCGTACCCGATCACGCCCGCGTCGGACATCCTGCACGAACTCAGTAAGCACAAGCGCTTCGGCGTGACGACGGTCCAGGCCGAAGACGAGATCGCCGCCGTCGGCGCCGCCCTCGGCGCCTCCTACGGTGGAGCGCTCGGCGTCACCACGAGCTCCGGCCCCGGTATCGCGTTGAAGTCGGAGACGATCTCGCTGGCGGTCGCGCTGGAACTGCCGCTCGTCGTCGTCGACGTGCAGCGCGCCGGCCCGTCGACGGGGCTGCCGACGAAGACCGAGCAGGCCGACCTCATGATGGCGCTTCACGGCCGCCACGGCGAGGCCCCGATGCCGGTTGTTGCGGCGCAGTCCCCGTCGGACTGCTTCGACGCCGCCATCGAGGCGTGCCGGATCGCGCTGACCTACCGCACCCCCGTCATGCTCCTGTCGGACGGCTATCTCGCGAACGGCTCCGAGCCGTGGCGCCTGCCGTCGGTCGCGGACCTGCCCGACCTCACCGTCGAGTTCGCGACGGAACCGAACCACGTCGAAGCCGACGGCACGAGCGTCTTCTGGCCGTACAAGCGCGACCCGGAGACGATGGCCCGACCGTGGGCAGTCCCCGGCACGCCGGGCCTCCAGCACCGCATCGGCGGCCTGGAGAAGAAGGACGGCACCGGCGACATCTCCTACGACCCGGACAACCATGACTTCATGGTTCGCACGCGCGCGGCCCGCATCGCCGCGATCGACGTGCCGGACCTGCTCGTCGACGACCCGGGCGAGACCGCGAACGTGCTCGTCCTCGGTTGGGGTTCCACGTACGGGCCGATCGGCGCGGCCGTTCGCGCCGTTCGCGCCAGGGGCGTGTCGATCGCCCGCTCGCACCTGCGGCACTTGAACCCGCTGCCGAAGAACCTCGGCGAGGTGCTCGCCTCCTACGACAAGGTCGTCGTCCCGGAGATGAACCTCGGCCAGTTGTCGGCCGTCCTGAAATCCACGTACGACGCCGACATCGTCGGCTACAACCAGGTCCGAGGACTGCCGTTTACATCCCAGGAACTCGAAGCGGTCCTGGAGGAGGTCGTGAAGAATGTCTGAGCCCGTCAAGTTGACGCTCAAACCGAAGGACTTCAAGAGCGACCAAGAGGTCCGGTGGTGCCCGGGCTGCGGTGACTACGCGATCCTCGCCGCCGTCCAGTCGTTCCTCCCGGAACTCGGACTCGAACGCGAGAAGATCTGCTTCGTCTCCGGCATCGGCTGTTCCTCCCGCTTCCCGTACTACCTCAACACCTATGGGATGCACTCGATCCACGGCCGCGCGCCCGCGATCGCGACGGGCCTCGCCACCTCCCGCGACGACCTGTCGGTCTGGGTCGTCACCGGCGACGGTGACGCGTTGTCGATCGGCGGCAACCACCTCATCCACGCGCTGCGTCGCAACGTCAACCTGAAGATCCTCCTGTTCAACAACCGGATCTACGGCCTGACGAAGGGCCAGTACTCGCCGACGAGCGAGGTCGGCAAGGTCACGAAGTCGACGCCGGTGGGTTCGGCCGACGCGCCGTTCAACCCGCTGTCGCTCGCGCTCGGCGCCGAAGCGTCCTTCGTGGCGCGGACGCTCGACTCGGATCGCAAGCACCTCCAGCAGGTCCTGCGCGCGGCCGCCGAACACGAAGGCAGCGCCTTCGTCGAGATCTACCAGAACTGCCCGATCTTCAACGACGACGCCTTCGAGGTGCTCAAGTCGCCCGAGTCGCGGGACGCGTCGCTGATCCGTCTCGAACACGGTCGGCCGATCACGTTCGGAGCGGACGGCCAGTACTGCGTCGTTCGCGCGGGCTGGGGCATCGAGGTCGCCGCGACGGCCGACGTCGACGCCGCCGACATCGTCGTCCACGACGCGACCGTCACCGACCCGTCGTACGCGTTCGCGTTGTCGCGTCTGTCCGGTGAGAACCTCGACCACACCCCGATCGGGGTGCTGCGTTCGATCACGCGCCCGACCTACGACTCGGTCGTCCGGTCTCAGGTCGCCGCCGCGTCCGCGACCGTCGACGACCGTGAGGACGCGCTCGGGGCGCTGCTGGCCGGCTCGGACCCCTGGACGATCCTGTAACTCGTGAGTCGCCTCCCCCGTATCGACGGGGGAGGCGCACCCGCCCCTCTTTCTGATGCCGGACGGGGCCGTTCGTCTACCGACATTCGTTGTTCCGGTTCTCCTTGGGGCTCAAGGTTTATCGCCACTTTTAATCCCTTGTGGTGACTCATCGGGGCCTCCGGCCTCCTCCCCAAGGTCGACGCTACCCGCCAACCGCTGAAGCCACGCTTAAGCCGCCTGAACGCGACTTCAGGCACGTGGCCGCGCGCGAGTCCCCTGTGGCGGCGGAGGCGACGCGGCCGAGCGGGGGAGTTGCCCAGGGTGAGGGCAGCCTCTAGGCTTCGGGGCATGGGCACCACTTTTCTCAGCGGGTACTCCGCGTTGGGCCTGATGATCGTTCTCGGGGTCCTGCTGTCGGTGGCCGCGTTCGCGGCGAACCGTCTGCTCCGGACGCAACGTCCGTCCCCCGCGAAGGCGACGACCTACGAGTGCGGCCTCGACCCGGTGGGCGGCGACTGGGCGCAGGTGCAGGTCCGCTACTACGTCTACGCGTTCCTGTATGTACTGTTCGCTGTGGAGAGCCTGTTCCTGTTCCCGTGGGCGGTCGTCTTCGACGCCCCGGGCTTTCGACTGGTGACGGTCGCCGAGATGGCGGTCTTCGTCGGCGTCCTCGTTCTCGGATTGGCGTACGCGTGGCGCAAGGGTGGTCTGCGATGGGTGTGAATCTCGGGATGCCCGCCGTCGGTGACGAACCGCGCGGCATCGGAGGCGTGCTCGGCGAGCCGATCCGTTTCGTCCTCAACTGGGGCCGCCGGTACTCGTTGTGGGTCTTCAACTTCGGTCTGGCTTGCTGCGCCATCGAGTTCATCGCCGCCTCGATGGGGCGACACGACTTCATGCGACTCGGGGTCATCCCGTTCGCGCACGGCCCCCGTCAAGCCGACCTGATGGTCGTCTCGGGCACCGTCACCGACAAGATGGCGCCCGCGATCAAACGCCTCTACGACCAGATGCCCGAACCGAAGTACGTCATCTCGTTCGGCGCGTGCAGCAACAGCGGCGGCCCGTACTGGGACTCGTACTCCGTCACCAAGGGCGTCGACCAGCTGATCCCCGTCGACGTGTACGTCCCCGGCTGCCCGCCCCGGCCCGAGGCGCTTCTGCACGGGATCCTGCGCTTGCAGGAGAAGATCGCGGGGGAGGCACCCGGAATCGGCGGGCTTCGCCGGGACTCCGCGTCTCTGACGTCAGGACTCGTGCCCCCTCCAACCGGAACGGACCTGCCCCATGTGGACTGACGAGGTGGCGACCGCGCTGCCCGACGCGACCCTCGGGTCCGCCGAGAACCGGGTCGTCGTTGACGTGGATCCGTCGCGGTGGCGCGTCGCTGTCGGCATCGCCCGTGACGTCCTTGGCCTGAACTACTTCGACTGGCTGTCGGCCGTCGACGAGGCCGAGGATGGGTTGCGGATCGTCGCGCACCTGTGGTCGGTACCCGATCGGCGCGGTGTCCTGCTGCGATCCCTGATCGACGGTGCCACCATCGAATCCATTGTCGATCTCTACCCGGGCGCGGATTGGCACGAGCGTGAGACTCACGAGATGTTCGGCGTCGTGTTTCCCGGGCACCCGGGGCTGACGCCGCTGCTCCTGGCGCCCGAATTCGAGGGGCACCCGCTGCGAAAGGACTTCGTGCTCGCCTCGCGAGTCGCCAAACCCTGGCCCGGGGCGAAGGAACCAGGCGGTGATCACGGTCCGCGCAAGCGTCAACCGATGCGGCCGCCAGGTGTACCGGCCGACGGTGAGTGGGGACCGGCCTGATGTACACATTCGACTTACCGCGACCGGTTCGCGGACGTCCCGACGACGTCGATCCCGGGCGTGCGACGCGATCCGAACACCGGTCGGCCGTGGCGGTGATGGACCGGCGATGTCCTTTCGGTCTAGGCTGACGCATGCCCTTCTGGCTTGACGTCGCGATTCGTGTTCTGGCGGTAGTTGTCGCGTTCCTCGTGCTGCCGCTGGTCGTGGGCCAGACCGAGCACAAGGTCATGGCGCACATGCAGGGCCGTCTCGGTCCGATGTACGCGGGCGGCTATCACGGTTGGGCGCAGCTGATCGCGGACGGCGTCAAGTTCGTCCAGAAGGAGGACATCACGCCCGCGGCGGCCGACAAACCCGTGTTCAAACTCGCCCCGCTCATCGCCCTGCTGCCGTATCTGCTGGCCCTGCTGGTGATCCCGCTCGGTCCCGACCTCGTCGCGCTGCCGCTCGACGTCGGGCTGTTCATGGTCCTGGCGATCGTCGGGATCGGCATCATCGCGGTCCTCATGGCGGGCTGGGCGAGCGCCAACAAGTACACGTTGATCGGTGCTCTGCGCGCGGCGGCGCAGTTGCTGGGTTACGAGCTGCCGTTCGTCCTTGCCGCGGCGAGTGTGGCGATGGCGGCGGGAACCCTGTCCCTGCCGGGGATCGTGGAGGCGTGGAATCCGTGGTGGTTGCTGTGGCAGGCGCCGGCGTTGGTCGTGTTCTTCACCGCCGGTCTGGCCGAGATCCGTCGGCCGCCGTTCGACGCCCCGATCGCGGATTCGGAGCTCGTCTTCGGTTACATGACGGAGTACGCGGGCCTGCGCTTCGCGTTGTTCCTGCTCGCCGAGTACGCGGGGATCGTTGTGATCGCCGCGTTGACGACGGTGCTGTTCCTCGGGGGCTGGAAGGGGCCGTTCCTGTCGGCCGAGCTCGGTTGGTTGTGGACACTCGCGAAGGTCGAGATAGTGTCCTTTGTGGTTATCTGGTTGCGGGTCTCGTATCCGCGGCTACGCGTCGACCAGTTGCAGCGTCTGTGTTGGACGGTACTCGTCCCGGTGGCACTGGCGCAGCTGATCCTCACGGCCGCAGTGAAACTCGCCTGACCTCATAACCAAGTGACAATGGATGGCCGACCGCCGTCATCGGTGAGGTCGGGGCGTGCCTGATCGGCTCATCGCCGGTGCGAGACGACGCCGTCGCGCCTTGCCGATCAAGGTCGACCGGGGTATATATCTATCTTCACGATCGCCGAGATCGTGGCCCTGCACGGTATCCGGCCACCGTGGCATGTTCGGGACTACCAAGGGAGTCGGCGTGGGCCGAAGTGAACAGCCGCTCGGTATCGCGGCCAGTCCGGTCGAACGGTTCGCCTTCGACCTGCGTCGGGCCAGGGACGCCGCCGGGAGACCGACCTTTCGTCGCCTGTCGGCGGTGACGGGCTACTCCATGTCGACGCTCTCGGACGCGTTGTCGGGGCGGCGCCTGCCGACGTGGCCCGTCGTCGAGGCGCTGCTCGAGGTGTTTCCCGACGTCGACGTTCCCGGGTGGCGGCGACGCTGGTTGTCGGTCTCGAACGGGCGGTCACGACCGCAGGAGGAGTCGCGGTTGCCCGGTTACGCCACGGCGTTCGTCGGGCGTCAGCGCGAACTGGCCGACATCGCGGGGGCGATGGGAACCGACCGGCTCATCACCGTGGCGGGCCCCGGGGGCGTGGGCAAGACCCGCCTCGCCCGCCAGGCCGCCACCCTCGCGCGGTCCGGCTTTCGCGACGGCGTCCACTGGGTTCAGTTGGCGGAACTGTCCGATCCCTCCCTCATTCCACAGGTGACGATGGCGGCCCTCGGGGTGCCGGTCGACCCGACTGTCGCCCCGGCGGCGGCGCTGCGCTCGGCCGTCACGCACATCCACGCGCTGATCGTGTTCGACAACTGTGAGCACGTCGTCGCCGAGTGCGCCGCCGTGATCGAGACGATCCTGTCGGCCGGGTCCGGCGTCACCGTGTTGACGACGAGCCGTGTGCCCCTGGTCCTCGACGGGGAGCGGCTCGTTCCCGTCGGACCGTTGCCGACGGAGGTCGCCGTCTCGATGTTGCGCGACCGAGCCTGGACGATCGGCGTGATCCTTCCCGAGTCCGGGGAGGACGCCGACGCGGCGGTGCGCATCTGCGAACGGCTCGACCGGTTGCCGTTGGCGATCGAGATCGCCGCCCGCAAGCTTCGGGACCTGTCCCTCGGCGCGCTCCTGTCGGAACTGGACGAGCTCTCCCGTTTGCTGGACGACCCCGGCGACGACGGCCACCGGCACGGGTCCCTGGCCGCCATGCTGGACTGGAGCTACCGACTCTGCTCCCCATTGGAGCAGCGAGTGTGGCGTTGGCTCGCGGTCGCCATCGGTGAACCGTCCATTGAGATGGCGGTGGAGCTGTGCGCGACCGAGGACGATCCGCCGAAGGCGGTACGCGCCGCCGTCATGCGGCTCATCGACCGATCCGTCCTGGTCGGATCGGTCGACACCCCCGGTCGTTTCCATGTGCTGGAGACGATCCGCGCGTTCGGCACGCGCCGACTCGCGGAGGCCGGCGAGACCGACCGCGCTCGGACTCGGCACGCCGACTGGTGCCTACGCCTCGCCGTCGACTTCGACACGCACTGGTACGGGCGTCGACAGGTGGAACTGATCCGCCGAGTCCGCCGGGAGCTTCCACAGCTGCGGGTCGCGATGGAGTACGCGGGTTCCGTCCCCGACGGCGGTCGGCACGCCGCCACCGCGCGACGCCTGGTGTGGTTCTGGATCGCGGTGGGCTCTCTCGACGAGGGTCGTCGCTGGTTGGCAGCCGCCGCCGACCTCAGCCCCGACGCCGAGACCCTGTGGGCGCTCGCCTACGTGACCTTGCTGCTGGGACACGCCGAGGAGTCCGAGCGCCTCACCGCCCGCGTCGGCGCGTTGTCGGAGGCCGACTCGCCGTCGGCGGTGTGGGCGACGCTGATCGACGGGCTGCGTCTCGTCCAACAGCGCCGCTTCGACGACGCCGAGCACGCCACGACGACGGCCCTGCGCCGCTTCGACGACCTCGCGCTCCCGTACGGGGCGCAGCAGGCGCTCAGCCAGCGCGGCGTCATCAAGACCTTGCGGTCCGACGACGTCGGCGCCGCCGAGGACTTCGAGACCGCTGACGTCATGGCGCGGCGGTTCGGGGAACGCTGGCACAACTCGTACACGGTGTGGTCGCACGGACTGTTGCTGCACCAGGGTGCGGACCTGGCGAACGCCTTGCCGATGCTGCGCCGCGCCGCCGCCGCGCAGGCCGAGTTCGGAGACCGCCGGGGCATGGCGGTGACCCTCTCGACGATCGCTTGGGTCGCCGTCGACCGGGGCGCCCCGTTGGCGGCGGCGACGCTGATGGGCCACGCGTCGGCGATCTGGCCGAGCAGCGAGGAGCACATGTTCGGGTTGCCGTACTTGACCGTTCGAAGCCGCCGATACGCCGACCGGCTCCGCAACTCGTTGGGGCCCAAAGTCTTTGACCGGGCGTTCGCCGCCGGGACCGTGATGGAGACCGCCGAGGCGCTCGCCCTGATGCGGACGTTCCCGCGGTGAGGTCGGGCCCGCGTCGTTGCGATCGACGTCGATGGGTGGTAGCAAGGGCGCATGACGAACGACCCCGTACGCAGTCGGCATGACGGTCCCGTGAACCGGTGGTTCATCCGTGTCGTCTGGTCCTCGGCGGCTCCGCTTGCCCGGATCACCTGGGCGTCGCTGGCACCGTTCGGTGTCCTGTTCGCGGTCATCGCCGTCGTCGCGACCACGCCGGTCGCCGACGCGTGGGGGATGACCGAGGGCGATCGGGAGTTCTTCCCGTTCATCGCGGTCTTCTTTCTCGTCCTCGCGCTACTCGCGGCGTTGACCGATCTCGTCAAGACGATCATTCGTCGTGCTCGCGCGTGACCTCGCGCCGGACGGAAGCACGATGATCCATAGTGCATGATCGCTCTCCCGCGTCGCTGCTTCGCGACCGACGCGGCGCGAGTCGCGGTGTTCGGCCCCGGATCCCCTGCGGTACCCGTGATCGAGCGCCATCTCAGGGCTGATCCAGGCCCACATGTCGTTGGCGGCCTGCCCGAGGTCGGGGGCAGGCCTGGCGGAAGGTCCGAACTCGTCACCGCGCACGGGCGGCGATCGGTCGGCCAAGGCGAGGCGAGGCGTTCGTGTTCGGGGATGACACGGAGGCTCGACCCGCCACCGATGCCCTCGAACCTCACCACCCGCCGCGCAACCCGGATGCGCGATCCCGTGTTTCGCCGTCGTGCCACCACCCGAGGGGTGGACCCGAATCCGACGGGGCGACCGGGTCTTCCCGGCCACCACCCAACCCACCGGCGTTCTCTCATCGCACGAACAGGGACATCGTTCCGTCGGCGCCCGAGGCCGCCTCAGTTCATGCTCGCACGCGTGGCAGCGGCGCGCCCCGAGGCCGAAAGGGCCCGTTCGCCTGCGAGGACGCCGACGCGCTCCTTCGTCTTCCCGCGTCGTCCGCGAACCGCCGCTGATCGCCGTATCCATGGTGGATCGATCGGTTCCGTTGGGCCGTTTCACTTCTCGGGCTCATTTGTTTCATCGTGTCCGCTCCGTCGTTCATCGACCTCGTGTTCGATCAGAGTGCGTGATTGAAATAGGGATTATCGAGCAGTTCACCTGATCGAAACTCGTGTACGCTGGCCGGCATGTGTGGAATCGTGGGATACGTCGGCGCCCGTCCGGCGATAGCTGTCGTCAACGAGGGGCTTCGCCGCCTCGAATACCGGGGGTACGACTCGGCCGGAGTCGCCTTGATCGACGGGGACGTCGTCATCACGGAGAAACGCGCCGGAAAGCTCGCCAACCTGGAGGAGGCCGTCACCGCGCGCGGTGGATTGACGGGGCCGACCACCGGCATCGGGCACACCCGCTGGGCGACCCACGGGCAACCGAACGACCGCAACGCGCACCCGCATGTGTCCGTCGACGGCCGCACCGCTGTCATCCACAATGGCATTATCGAGAACTTCGTGCAGCTGCGTGGTGAGTTGGAGGCCGAGGGCATCGAGTTCTCGTCCGACACCGACACCGAATGCGTCGCCCACCTGCTGTCGGCCGAACTGCGTCGCACCGACGACCTCGCCGAGGCGATGCGCGTCGTGTGCCGCAGGCTTCAGGGCGCCTTCACGCTGCTGGCCGTCGACGCCGCGCACCCCGATGTCGTCGTGGGCGCTCGCCGAAACTCGCCGCTGGTCGCCGGCATCGGGGACGGCGAGTACTTCCTCGCGTCCGACGTCGCGGCGTTCATCAGTCACACCCGAAGCGCCGTCGAGCTGGGGCAGGACCAGGTCGTGACGATCGACGCCAGCGGCCTCACGATCACCGACTTCGACGGGGATCCCGCCGAGGGCAAGCCCTTCGACGTCGACTGGGACGCCTCGGCCGCCGAGAAGGACGGCTACGAGTACTTCATGCTCAAGGAGATCGAGGAGCAGCCGCGCGCCGTCGCCGACACGCTGCGGGGTCGTTTCACCGTCGGCGGCGAGATCACCCTCGACGAGGTGCGAATGTCCGATCAGGATTTTCGGGATGTCGACAAGGTCTTCATCGTCGCCTGCGGCACGTCGTACCACGCGGGAATGGTCGCCAAGTACGCCATCGAGCACTGGGTGCGCCTCCCCTGCGAGGTCGAACTCGCCAGCGAGTTCCGGTACCGCGACCCGGTCCTCGACCGGTCCACACTGGTCATCGTCATCTCGCAGTCGGGCGAGACGATGGACACGTTGATGGCCCTGCGGCACGCGAAGAACCAGAAGGCGCGCATCCTCGCGATCACGAACACCGTCGGTTCGACGATTCCCCGCGAATCCGACGCCGTGCTGTACACCCGCGCCGGCATCGAGGTCGCGGTCGCGTCGACGAAGGCGTTCCTGACGCAGCTCGTCGCGTGCTATCTCGTCGGTCTGCACCTCGCGTCGGTGCGCGGCATCAAGTACGCGGACGAGGTCGCCGCCGTCCTCACCGAGCTCGCCACCGTGCCCGACATGATCCAGAAGGTCCTCGGCGAGATGGAGCCGGTGCGGCTGCTCGCGCGGCACATGGAGAACGCGGACCGCGCGTTGTTCATCGGCCGTCACGTCGGCTTCCCGATCGCGTTGGAAGGCGCGCTGAAGCTCAAGGAGCTCGCCTACATGCACGCCGAGGGCTTCGCGGCGGGCGAGTTGAAGCACGGCCCGATCTCGCTGATCGACGACGGTACACCAGTCGTCGTGGTGGTGCCGTCGCCGCGCGGGCGCAGCCTCCTCCACGACAAGGTCGTGTCGAACATCCAGGAGGTCAAGGCGCGCGGGGCGACCGTCATCGCGATCGCCGAGGAGGGCGACGTCGTCGTTCCTCCGCACGTCGACCACACGGTGTTCCTGCCGCGCGTCTCGACGCTCCTCGCGCCGCTCCTGACGGCCGTCCCGATGCAGGTCTTCGCCTGCGAGCTGGCTGCCGCCAAGGGCCACGACATCGACCAGCCGCGGAACCTCGCCAAATCCGTGACAGTCGAATAAGGACAGATGAGACGGGATCGGCGTCGGGGCGACCCGGCGCCGATCCCGTCTCATGGTCGGCGCGGACTCCGTGTCCGCGTGCGGCGTCCCGTCACGGCACGCGTGGCAGGTGTGACACAGTGGCAGGCGTGATTGTCGCTGTCGGAATAGACGTCGTCCTCGTCGAGCGCTTCGCCAAGGCGCTCACCAGGACCCCGTTGCTCGCCGCCCGGTTGTTCACCGACGCCGAACGCGTCACGGCCAGCGGCAACCCACGGTCGAGCGAGTCACTCGCGGCGCGATTCGCCGCCAAGGAGGCCGTCGCGAAATCCCTCGGAGCTCCGGGCGGTCTGCACTGGCACGACTGCGAGGTCGTCACGGATCCGGACGGTCGGCCGTGGCTGACGACGAGCGGCACGGTCGCCGCGGCCGCCGCCGAGCGCGGCATCGAACGTTGGCACCTGTCCCTGTCACACGACGGGGGCATCGCCTCGGCGATGGTGGTGGCGGAACGATGAGGAACGGCGTGTGGCGCGTCGAGCAGGTGCGCGCGGCGGAAGCGGCGCTCATGGCGACGCTGCCCGAAGGCACGTTGATGCACCGCGCCGCGACGGGGCTCGCGTCCCGGATCGGGCGGATGCTCTCACAGACGCGGGGCTGTTACGGCTCGACGGTGACCCTGCTCGTCGGCGCGGGCGACAACGGAGGCGACGCGCTGTACGCGGGCGCTCAACTGGCGCGCAGGGGTGCGCGGGTCCTCGCCGTCGAGGTCTTTCCCGGCCGGTCTCATCCCGGCGGAGTCGCCGCCCTGCTCGACGCGGGCGGACGTCTGGTCGACGAGCCGCCGGCGGAGACCGATCTGGCCGTTGACGGGATCTTCGGCATCGGCGGGCGTCCGGGCCTGCCCGCACGCGCCGGTGAACTGGTCACCCGGCTCGCGGGCGTTCCCATGATCGCCGTCGACGTCCCCAGTGGAGTCGATGTGGACACGGGGGCCGTCAACAGCGACGCGGTGCGCGCCGACATCACGGTCACCTTCGGCTGCCGCAAGCCCGCGTTGATGGTCGGCACCGCCGCCGAACACGCCGGCATGATCGACCTTGTCGACATAGGACTCGATCCCTACCTGCCGGAGCCGTACGCGCTCATCCCCGTCCTCGACGACATCGCGCGCTGGTGGCCGCGTCCACACGCGTGGGACAACAAGTACACGCGCGGCGTCCTCGGCGTCTGCGCCGGATCGTTCCGGTACCCGGGTGCGGGCGAACTCGCCGTCGCGGGCGCGCTCGCCGGCCCGGCGGGGTACATCCGATACGCGGGCACGGCGGCGCGGCACGTCCGTTACCGATACCCGGAGGTCGTGACGAAGGACCGCGTCGCGGACGCCGGTCGCGTCCAGGCGTGGGTCGCCGGTCCCGGCATGGGGACGGACTCGGTCGCCGACTCGCAGCTGCGCTCCGCGTTGGCGGCGCCGGTGCCGATGTGTCTCGACGCCGACGCGTTGACCTTGGTCGCCCACGATCCGTCCATGTTGGTGGGTCGTCGACATGGGACCGTCATGACGCCGCACGACCGGGAGTTCGCTCGCCTGTCGGGCCACGCGATCGGGGACGACCGGATCGGCGAGGCGGTCGCGTTGGCGAAGCGTCTCGAGTGCGTCGTGTTGTTGAAGGGGTATCGGACGGTCGTCGCCGACGCGTTCGGCAATGTCCACGTCAACCCGACGGGGGACCCGGCCTTGGCGACGGCGGGAAGTGGCGACGTGTTGGCGGGTCTCATCGGGTCGCTCCTGGCCGCGGGGCTGTCGCCGGTGCGTTCGGCGGTCGCGGGCGCGTTCCTTCACGGACTCGCGGGTCGCCACGCGGCGCGCCAGGGACCGGTGACGGCGACGCGCATCGCGGACGCGTTGCACGACGTGGTCGCGGAGCTCTCCTAAGGACTGTCCCGTAAGTGATCTGCGGGTCGGTGTGACGTGCTTGTTCATTGCTGGCCGGCTGCCTATCCGGCGAGAAGGAGGTTGTGTAGTCGGGCGATGCCGAGCATGGCGTGGTGGACGCCGTCGCCTTTGAGGCGGCAGTCGCGGAGGATTCTCCAGATCTGGGTGCCGTCCACAATCAGCACGGCGTCCTTGGCAAACCGCTTGCGGGGCTGGAGCGCGAGCATCGGCCCGAGGTGGTCGATGATGCGGTCCGCGGCTGATTTGGACACCCGAACGGCAAGGCGAGCTGGCGCATCGTCAAGTTCGTCCGCCAATAAGCCGCCAGCAGCAACACCCGGTCGGCCAGCGGCGGGCCCCACGGCCGACCCTTGCGGGCCGTATCTGCACCCTCGTGTCGCAGCACGGTCACCGGCTTGCCGAACGGGCGGGGACTCAACCCGGTGAACGGGGCTATCCAAGTCGGCCCTGACGCTGTGATTACACCAGCCACAACAAGATCATTTCACCGTCGGCCCATCAAGAACCGTATGCTCGCACCACGAAAATCAAGCGACACTGCCTGGCACACCACCGAGGATGCCTGTTTATGAATGAAGATCTGGTGAGGTTCCTCAAGGCGCGGCTGGATGAGGAAGCCGATCTGGCCCGACGTTGCGACGGTGATGGTTGTGGAACGTGGTCGGCTCGTGGGCACACGGTCGACTTCTGTCAGGTGAACCTATCAGGTTTCCACCCCGCGATCGCTTTGCATGTGGCTCTGCACGACCCGGTCCGCGCTTTGCGCGAGATCGACGCCAAACGACGCATCCTGGCCCGTCACGCCCTCAGCCCGGCAGCGGGAGATCCGGAACTACCGTGGGACGACCGCGATGACTGCCAATTCGATGGCGAACCCTGGCCATGCGACGACTTGCTCGACCTCGCCTCGCCCTACGCCGACCATCCCGACTTCCCTCGGCGGTCCTGAAACGGCAATACCCGGAGCAAAGCGCCCGATGGGCGAAGCACGCTCTCGACCGGGCCCGCCAACCGGAAGCCCGTTACGGGACAGCTCTTAGCGTCCCAAAGGATGGACGTCGGCTCGGTCCTTCCGGGCGTCACCGAGTTCCGGCAGGTCGGCCGAAGGTCGCATACCCGGAATTCGCCCGGGTGGTCGTGGCGGTGTGCGCACGGGTGGGGGCCGTGAGGGCGGTGTGACGCTGATCGCCGCCGCGTGCCGCATGGGTGACGGCGTCATTCCACGTAGTCTGGATGACATGTCTTTTCAGGCCGAAGCGGTGGTGAATCTGGAGGCCATCGCGGCGAATGTGGCGAATCTGGCGCGGCGGACGTCGGCAGAGCTGATGCCCGCCGTGAAGGCCGACGGGTACGGACACGGCCTGATCCCGGCCGCTCGGGCCTGCCTCGCGGGCGGGGCGACCCGGCTCGGGGTCGCGACCCTGCCCGAGGCGATGGCCTTGCGGGCGGACGGCGTGACCGTCCCGATTCTCGCGTGGTTGGCGGCGCCGGGTCTCGACCTGGAACCGGCGATCGAGGCGGACGTGTCGTTGGGCGCGTCGTCGGTGGCGCAGTTGCGGGAGTTCGTCGCGGTGCGGGCGTCCCGGCCAGCGAAGGTCCACCTCGAGGTCGACACCGGCATGGGCCGTGGCGGCGTCGTCGAGGACGAGTGGGGTCGCTTGTGCGAGTTCGCGGCGAAGGCTCAGGCGGACGGCCTCATCGAGCTCGTGGGCGTGTGGAGCCACATGGCGTGCGCCGACGAACCCGAGCATCCGGCGAACGCGGCCCAGAAGTCCGCGTTCGAGCGGTTCCTCGACGCGGTCTCGGCGGCGGGGCTCGACCCCGCGTACCGCCACTTGGCGAACTCGGCGGCCCTGTTGACGGACCGGTCCACGCACTATGACGTGGTGCGGCCCGGCATCGCCGTCTACGGTTACTCGCCGATCGTCGGGCAGGACTACGGCCTGCGCCCCGCCATGAGCGTGCGCGCGCGGCTGACCCAGGTGAAGCGCCTGCCCGCCGAACACGGAATCTCTTATGGACACACGTATGTGACGGACCGGCCGACGACGGTCGCGGTCGTCCCGCTCGGTTACGCCGACGGCATTCCCCGCTCGACGTCGAACAAGGCCGAGGTGCTCATCAACGGCGAGCGCCACCCCATCGTCGGGCGCGTGTGCATGGACCAGGTCGTCGTCAAGCTCGGCAAGGCGAAGGCGCACCCCGGTGACGTCGCCGAGTTCTTCGGCGATGGCGAGATCACCGCCGACGACTGGGCGATCTGGCACGACACCATCAGTTACGAGATATTGACGTCGATCGGCGCCCGGGTCAGACGTCGATACGTAGGGAACCCGTAATGAGCAACCTCCCCTCCACCCAGAGCCGCAAGAAGCGTCGCGCTGGCGTCATCAGCGCCATCGCCGGACTCGCCGCCGCAGGTCTGGCGGCCGGAGTAGCCGCGGAGCGTTATGTGATGAACAAGGCGAGGCGAGACCCGGACGACCCTTACCACGACGAACCCTTCGGGCGGCTGCACGCCGATCGGATTCGCACCGTCGCGTCCTCGGACGGGGTGTCCGTGCACGTCGAGACGGTCGGCACCCGTTACGAGCCCGGTGACGGCGGCGCCGACGCGCCGACCGCGACCGTCGTGTTCGTCCACGGTTACTGTCTCGACCAGGGCACCTTCCACTTCCAGCGGCGGGCCCTCACCGAGTCGACGCTGCCCGTCCGCGCGGTGTTCTACGACCAACCGGGCCATGGACGCTCCAGCGAGATACCCGAGGCCGAGCACGACATCGACTCGCTCGCCGAGACGCTGTACGCCGTCATCGGGCAGACCGCGCCGTCAGGTCCGCTGATCCTCGTCGGACATTCGATGGGCGCCATGACGATCCTGGCGTTCGCGCGCCGTCACGCGGAACTGTTCGCGTCCCGGGTCACGGCCGTCGCCTTGCTGTCCACATCGTCCGGTGGGCTTTCGGAGGTCACGTTCGGAGCGCCCCGAGTCCTCGCCCGCGCCCGAAGGGTCGTGTTGCCCGTCCTCGGTCGAGCCGCCGCGTTGACACCCGGCGCGATCGACCGGACCCGCAAGATCGTCGGCGACCTCGCGTGGATGCTGACCCGGCGGTACGGATTCGCCACCGAAAGACCGTCCCCCTCCCTCGTGTCCTACGTGGAGGAGATGAACACGAACACGCCGATCAGGACCGTCATCGGTTTCAGTAGGACACTCCTCGAACACGACGAACGCGGCTCGCTGCGCGGCCTCGCGAACGTGCCCGTCCTCATCATCAGCGGCAGCGACGACCAGTTCACGCCCGCGGCCCACGCCGTCGAACTCGCCGAAGCGCTCCCGCACGCGACGCTCATCATCATCCCCGACACCGGGCACATCGCGTTGTTGGAGAAGCCCGCCGACACGACCGAACCCCTGCTTGGCATGATCGCATCGGTCGTCGACACCATAACCGCCAACGCGGTCGACGAGTCGACCCCGCGCCGCAAACCGTGGCGCCGCAAGAAAACCGAGAACGGGAACGAACGGTGACTTTTCTGCTTCCAACGGTCGCGGACACGAAACGCCTCGGCGCGGACCTGGCGCGCCTGCTGCGCCCCGGTGACCTGCTCATCCTGACGGGGCCGCTCGGCGCCGGAAAGACCGCGCTCACCCAGGGAATCGGTGCCGAACTCGGCGTCGCCGGACCGATCACGAGCCCCACCTTCATCATCGCGCGGGTGCACCCGCCCGACACGGGAACGATCCCCCTCGTCCACGTCGACGCCTACCGCCTCGGAAGCCTCGACGAACTCGACGACCTCGACCTCGACGCGTCCATCGAGGACTCCGTCACCGTCGTCGAATGGGGCGCCGGGGTCGTCGAACAACTCACCGACTCCCACCTCGAGATCCGCATCGACCGCCACGACAACGACGCCCGCGAAATCGAGCTCATCGGTCATGGCGGCGACTGGGACACCCGACTGAAAGCACTGACAGAGGGCACATGCTGACGCTCGCCATCGACACCTCGACCCCCGCCGTCACCGTCGGCGTCGCCGACCTCGGCGAGACCGTCACCATGCGCGCCACCCGCGCGCACGTCGACGCCCGCGCCCACGCCGAGCAACTCACGCCGCTCATCGCCGCCGCGCTCGCCGAAGCCGACGCGACGCCCGCGGACCTCGGCGCGATCGTCGCGGGTCTCGGGCCGGGACCGTTCACGGGCCTGCGGGTCGGCCTCTCCACCGCGGCCGCGATGGGGCACGCCCTCGACATCCCCACCTACGGCGTCTGCTCCCTCGACGGGATCGGCGCGGCCGTCACGACCGCGACCGGGCCGTTCCTCGTCGCGACCGACGCGCGCCGCAAGGAGGTCTACTGGGCGCTGTACGCACAGGATGGACAGCGGGTCGACGGTCCGTCCGTCGACAAGCCCGCCGACCTGGCCTCGAAGACCGCGCCCGGCACCGGCGCGCTCGGCGCGGGAGCCCACCAGTACGCCGACATCCTCGGCCTCGACCTCATCGACGGCCCCCAACACCCCGACCCCGCCGCGCTCCTGCGGCTCGCCGCCGAACGCGTCCGAGACGGCGCCCCCACCGAACAACTCACCCCGCTCTACCTGCGCCGCCCCGACGTCCACGTCAACGGCCAGCGCACCCGGGCCTGACGTGACCTGGTCCATCGAACGATTTCGATGGTGGCACATCCCGGACGTGCTTCCCATCGAAGCCGAGTTGTTCACCGTCGACGCCTGGACCGCGGCGATGTTCTGGTCCGAACTCGCCGCGGGCCACTACTACCGCGCCGCCCTCGACGGCGACACGCTCGTCGGTTACGCCGGGCTCGCCCTCTCCGACGACGAGGCGTGGGTCAACAACATCGCCGTCGCGGGCGCCCACCAGCGGCGCGGCATCGGAGCCGCGCTCCTGCGCGACCTCCTCGACCACGCCGTCGACAACGGCGTAGGCACGGCGCTCCTCGAAGTCGCCACGGACAACGGTCCCGCCCAGGCGATGTACGAGGCGTTCGGTTTCGACGGGATCGCGGTCCGACGCAACTACTACGCCGCCACCGGCAAGGACGCCCTCATCATGCGGGCCCGACTCGGCCGCTGACGACGGCCGCCTCTCACCGGCCACGTCCCATTCCCGCGAAGAGACGCCCTCAGACCGGCGCGGCGTCGCACAGTAGCGCGACATGACGATCCCCGTCCCGAGTCACGATCAAGGTCGCCTCGTCGGCACCCGACAACCGCAGCTCCCGGCGCAACTTGTCCGGCGACACGTCCGCGCCGCGCTTCTTGATCGTCAACCGCCCGATACCGCGCTCCCGTAGCACTCCTCGCAGCTTCTTGACGTGGAACGGAAGCACCTCGCGGATTCGCCAACCGACCGCCAGCGGCGTCGTCGCCGGCGCGTCCCGATACAGGTAGGCGATCGTCGGATGCGCCAACCGCGCTCCGATCAGGTCGCCGAGTTCCGCGACCAGGCGCGCCCGGATCACGGCCCCGTCCGGTTCGTACACGTACTCGCCCAGCCCACCGACGTCCGCGTCCCGCCGACCCGTGCCGGTCAACTCGATCGCCTCCCCACCTCGGAAGACGACGGCGGTGCGGTTCGCCTGCCCGGCACGTCCGCGCCACAGGGCCGCCTCCACGACATCGCCGTCGACGGACACCCACTCGGCGGCGGCTCCGTCCGGGATCGCGTCGTGCGCGATGCCGGGCGCCACCTTGACGGCGGTCAGGCGCGGCCCGGCCGCGCTCCACACGGCGTCCAGGGGCGGGGAATAGTCGCGCGGGTCGAAGACGCGGCGGCCGTCCTTACGCCGGGCCGGATCGCAGAAGACTGAATCCACGGCAGACAGATCGAAGTGGAGCGCGTCGCCGTGATGGACGCGAAGGCGATCGGCCAATCCGATCGCGGAGGCGTTCGCGGCGGCGAGGGCGGCGGTACCGGCGTCGGCGTCGACGGCCTCGACGTCCAACCCGACCCGGGCGAGCGCGAACGCGTCCGCGCCGATGCCGCAGCACAGGTCGGCGACGACGCGGGCGCCGTTCTCCACGAAGAGCCGGGCGCGGCGGTCGGCGACGACGCGGCGACTCGCCTGCTCCAGGCCGTCGCGGGTGTAATACAGGGCGGCGGCGTCGGGTCCGAACTTCGCGACGGCGATGCCGCGCAGTTGAGCCTGCGTCAGGGCGAGCGCGCGACGGTGCGGATCCTCGACGACGCGGGCGAGGGCGATCCCGGCCCGGTCGGGGTCGTCGTCGAGCAGGCGGGTCGCGATCGCGATGGTGTCCGCGCCGTCGGTACTGGTGAGCCACTCGACGTCCATGCGGTTATTGTGCGTGGACGCCGACGGGGCTCGGTTACCGGTGTCCCGGGTGAAGTCCCCTGTGTACTGAGTGGGTCCGTGACGCGCGTGCGCCGCGCCCGGGAGGGGCGCCGAACGTTCGCGTCGGCTCGGAAGGCGAACCGCCGCGCCGTCCATTCGGGGTCGTTCCGGGGTGGATTCGGCGGCCGAAACACCCGCCGAAAGCCCGTGATTTTCGTCGCGAACAGCCCGATCCGAGGCGTCGTGGCGTTCGCGGGCGGCCGCTTCTCACGTCGATGACCTGCGTTGGCGCTGACCGAACCCGAAGTGGGGTTAGCACTCTCAGGTTGAGATTGCCAGCGGTTACACTAAGGCTGGCACTCTCGCCTCGAGGGTGCTAATTTGGGCGGCGGGCGTGATGACGCGACAACCCGCGACGACGCGACATCGCCACCGCCCACGAATCGTCAACAGCGTAAAGACCGAAGGGTAAGCCACATGGGCACCGCGACGAAGGTTGCGATCAAGCCGCTCGAGGACCGCATCGTGGTCCAGACGAACGAAGCGGAGACCACCACTGCCTCTGGCATCGTCATCCCCGACACCGCCAAGGAGAAGCCGCAGGAGGGCACCGTCCTGGCGGTCGGCCCCGGCCGCGTCGACGACAAGGGAAACCGGGTTCCCGTCGACGTCAAGGTCGGCGACGTCGTTCTGTACTCCAAGTACGGCGGCACCGAGGTCAAGTACGCCGGGGAGGACTACTTGGTTCTGTCGGCGCGTGACGTGCTCGCCGTCATCGAGAAGTAATCGATCCATTGACACCGCCCCGGACTCAACGTGTCCGGGGCGGTCTCATGAGGAGGGAAATCAATGCCAAAGATCCTCAACTTCGCCGATGACGCCCGCAGCCACATCCAGCGCGGGGTGGACCACCTCGCCGACACGGTCAAGGTGACCCTCGGTCCCAAGGGCCGCAATGTGGTGCTGGACAAGAAGTTCGGCTCGCCGACGATCACCAACGACGGCGTGACCATCGCCAAGGACATCGAACTCGACGACCCGAACGCCAACCTCGGCGCGCAGCTCGTCAAGGAAGTCGCCACCAAGACCAACGACGTCGCCGGTGACGGCACCACGACCGCGACCGTGCTCGCTCAGTCGATGGTCCACTACGGACTTCGCAACGTCGCTGCGGGCGGCAGCCCGATCGCGCTGAAGCGCGGCATGGACGCCGCCGCCAAGGCGATCAACGACGCCCTGCTGAAGAAGGCCACCCCCGTCTCCGGCAAGGAGTCGATCGCGCAGGTCGCGACCGTCTCCGCGCAGGACGGGCAGATCGGCTCGCTCATCGCCGAAGCCTTCGAGGCCGTCGGCTCCGACGGCGTCATCACGATCGAAGAGGGCTCGACCCTCGCGACCGAACTCGACGTCACCGAAGGCATGCAGTTCGACAAGGGCTTCATCTCGCCGCACTTCGTGACCGACGCCGAAGCACAGGAAGCTATCCTCGACGACCCGCTCATCCTCATCACGAGCGGGAAGATCACCAAGATCGAAGAACTGCTGCCGGTCCTCGAAAAGGTCCAGCAGTCGGGCAAACCACTGCTGATCATCGCCGAGGACGTCGAAGGCCAGGCACTGGCGACGCTCGTCGTCAACGCCGCCCGCAAGACGTTCAAGGCCTGCGCCGTCAAGGCCCCCGCCTTCGGAGACCGCCGAAAGGCGATCCTCGAGGACATCGCGGTCCTCACCGGCGGCCAGCTCGTGTCCGACGAGATCGGACTCAAGCTGGACCAGGTCGGACTCGGCGAACTCGGCACCGCCCGCCGCGTCGTCATCACCAAGGACGCGACGACCGTCGTCGAAGGCGGAGGCGACGAAGCCGCCGTCAAGGGCCGGGTCGACCAGATCCGCGCGCAGGCCGAAGCCACCGAATCCAGCTGGGACCGCGAGAAGCTCGAAGAGCGACTCGCGAAACTCGCGGGCGGCGTCGCGGTCATCCGCGTCGGCGCCGCGACCGAGGTCGAGCTCAAGGAGCGCAAGCACCGCATCGAGGACGCCGTGTCCGCCACGCGCGCCGCGATCGAGGAGGGCATCGTGCCCGGCGGTGGCGCCGCGCTCGTGCAGATCCGTGAGGCGCTGCGCGATCTCGACGTCGACGACGAGGCCGCCGTCGGCGTGTCCATCGTGTCGCGCGCGCTCGCCGCGCCGCTGCACCAGATCGCGTCGAACGCCGGTGTCTCGGGCGACGTCGTCGTCTACAAGGTCGCCGACCTCGACTGGGGTCACGGCTACGACGCCGCGCTCGACTCCTACCTGGACCTTCTCGGTACGGGAATCGTCGACCCGGTGAAGGTGACGCGTAACGCCGTCACCAACGCGGTCAGCATCGCCGCGTTGACGCTGACGACCGACGTGATCATCGTCGACAAACCCGCGGAAGAGCCCGCCCAAGGCGGGCACGGGCACTCGCACTAGGAACGATCCGAGGACGCGGTCATTCCGCGTCCCAGGGGACGGGGCGTCATCCG